>DASVHB010000025.1:0-3636 GCA_036379195.1 Pirellulales bacterium | reverse complement strand
GTTGGGCGAAGCGGGTGATATTGAGCGCGCGGTGAACGCCGGCACCGACGATTTTCTCAGCAAGCCGGTCAACAAGCTGGAGCTTCTCAAGCGGGTCGAGAATATGCTCAAGCTGCGACACATTACCGACGAGTGCGAGCGGCTGCGGCGTTATATCGATGGTATGGAAGATTCTTCGGGACCGCAAGAATAAGTCGCCTTTCGCTTGAGTGAGCCCATGGCGCGGATCATCTCGTTTGTCTTCCTGCTGGGCATCTTGCTGGTCATTGCGGCGCTGTTTTTCCAGGTAATGGCCGGCTTCTTCGTGCCGCTGTTTTTGGCGGTGCTGTTGGCGGTGATGTTTCGGCCGCTGCATTTGTGGCTGGTGGCCCGCAGCCGCGGCCACCCGCGGCTGGCGGCGGGCGCGACGACGCTGGCCATCTTGGTGATCGTGCTGGCGCCGATGCTCACGGTGTTGATTCAGGCCGGGTTCGAAGCCGGCTCGATCGCGCGCGGGTGGGATTCGGACACGATCCGCCGCAAGCTCGCCGAATTGCGCGAGCGGACCGGCTTGCAACTGCCTCCGGCGAACATTACCGCACGCCTCGACCGGATCGATGCGGCGTTGCAGGGCTTGCACGACGCCGATCCCAACCGGGCGCGGGAGCGGTTCGAGGTGCTAGTTGCGAGCGCCGAATCGCTGTCGGGCGATTTGCGCGCCGAAACCGCCGGGCGGGGCGTCGCGCCCGCCTGGGCCGCGATCGACGATGCCGCCCAGCTCCAGCGCGACGCGGATCGACTGGCGGCGACCGCCGGAGAACTTGCCCGGCAGGCTGACGACTCGGCCCTCGCCCAGCGCGCGGGCGCCGAGCTGGCGCAACTGCGTGCCGATCTTTTGGGCAGTCCTTGGAAAGTCTGGCTCACGCGTCAGGCCAACCCTTCGGAGGAACAAGTCGCCGCGCTGCGCGGCCGCGCCGCCCAGTTCGCCGACTCGCTGGCGATTGGCGGGGCGCAATACGCGGGTGATGTTCTGCCCGACTTATTGGTGGGCATCGCCGTCATGATCCTGGCGCTCTACTACTTCTTGGCCGACGGGCCGGCCATGATCCAGACCCTCATGCGCCTTTCGCCGCTCGACGATCGCTACGAAGAGCAGCTTCTCCGCGAGTTCGCCATGGTCAGCCGGGCCGTGGTGGTGGCCACGCTGCTGTCAGCGTTGGCACAGGGCATTTTGGCGGGCATCGGTTATTTCTTTGCCGGCATCGGCTCGGTCGCCCTGTTGACCATGCTGACGATGCTCTTTGCCCTGATTCCCTTCATCGGCGGCGCCGCGGTTTGGATACCCTGCTGCTTGTGGTTGTTTTTGGAAGGGCGAACCTCCGCGGCCATTGTGCTGACCGTTTATTGCGCCGTGGTGGTATCGATGGCCGACAACATCATCAAGCCGCTGGTGCTTCAAGGCCAGTCCAACTTGCATCCGCTGCTGGCGTTGCTGAGCGTGCTGGGCGGTGTCAAGGCACTCGGACCCATCGGCATTGTGGTCGGGCCGATGGTGGTGGCCTTTCTGCAGACTCTGCTCAAGATGTTGCAAGTGGAGCTGGACCATCTCTCGGGCGCGCAGCAAACGAAGCCTTAAGGTCGGCCGAGCGCTTATCGGCCCGCGCAAGAAAGTCCGCCGGTCCCAGCAGATGAAACTCGCTGGAACCGGCGGTTATGAGCGTCCTACAAACGCCTCTTGCCGAACGCAAGGGGCAACTACTCCACGCGCGTCCGCGATTTGGCCTTGGCCGAAGCCTTGTGGTTGCGGAAGTGTTTGTCATTCTCCGCAATCCACTTCTGGTCGCCAAAATCGGGCCAGTGGTCTTTGTCGAAGCCCGGTGCGTCTTTCAGGTCTTTTTCGCTGGCATCGAAGGCCACGAAGTAGTCGTTGTCATCCGAGTCGAAGTCGACGCGGACGGCTTGCCATGGAATGGCGAAGAACTTATCGCCGATGCCCAGGAAGCCGCCGAACGACAAGGCCGCATAGCGAATCTTGCCCGTTCGCATGTCGAGCACGATATCTTCGATCTTGCCGAGATCGTCGCCCTTGTTGTTGCGCACCTCCATCTTCATCGCCTGGCTGGCGCGGTGCAGGGCCATCTGATCGTCGTGCTTCGCCTTGTTGGTCTGCTCGTCTTCGATCCGCGCGGCGTAGTGATGGTTGACGGCATCGGCCCAGCGCGGGTTCGCCATGTCGGGCCATTGGTTCTTGTCGAAGCCTGGCGCTGTCTTCAGCTTCTGCTCCGACACATCGAACAAGGCATAGCACTCATCGTCGTCGTCATCGTGCTTGAACTGGATGGCGCTCCAGGGCACCGCGAACAGCTTGTCGCCCATGCCCAAAAAACCGCCGAACGACAACGCCGCATAGCGCACTCGGCCGTGCTCGCTCATGTCGAGCATCAGGTCGTCGATCTTGCCAAGATCTTTGCCATCGGCATTCTTGACGGTCATGCCCGTGATCTCGCTGGCCCGCAGCACGTCGTTGCTAGTTTTGTCGTCAAACCGGTCGTCGTCGCGGTCGTCTCGGTTGCCCGCGTCTCGATCTCGCGTGACGTGCCTGTCGTGGTTGTCGGCTCGGTCGCGGGTGTTTGTCGTGGTTTTGGTTTCTCGCTTGACGGTTTGTTGTTCGGCGGCGCGAGCGACCGCCCAGTTGAGTACGGCCAGTGCCACGGCGCACCCAGCCACAGTTTTCCAGCAGCTTCTCATGGTTCTTCTCCTCCCAACGAAATGCGTAAAAGACGGATACACAGTTCCGCAACGCACGGCAGCGCCGCAAAGCAAATGCCGACCGGAAGTCGCCTTTTGCCGAGCCGGTGAGTGCGAATTGCGATCTTCGCCGGCTCGAGGGAACGTGCGCGATACGGGCTAAATGCTGGATGAGGCTTGGAGGCGGCCAAGCCAAACCGGCCGCCGCTACGCCAAAAAATTGCGAAAAAAGCACGTCTGAGGCTTGCAGTCCGCCGATTACATTACTATAACGCTCAACATAGTGATATATGATAACTGACGCTCATTTCACCCTCGCGGTCCTGGCCCTTGTGTTCGGACTGTTGATTTGGACGCGCATCGCCCCCGACATTGTGCTGGTGGCGGGGGTTGGGCTGCTGGTGCTCAAAGGCGTGCTCGAGCCGCGGGAGGCGCTGTCGGGCATGGCCAACGAAGCCATGATCACCGTGGGCATTCTGTACATTGTCGGAGCGGGCGTGCGGCAGACAGGGGGCGTGGCCTGGATCGCCGGGCGCTTGTTCGGTCGCCCAAAGACGGCGATGAGCGCCATCGCCCGGCTGATGTTTCCGACCGCCGGCCTCAGCGCCTTCATGAACAACACGCCGCTGGTGGCGATGCTCATTCCGGCGGTCAACGATTGGGCCAAGCAACACCGCATTGCGCCCTCGAAGCTAATGATTCCGCTGAGCTACGCGGCCATTCTCGGCGGCACCTGCACGCTGATCGGCACGAGTACCAACCTGGTGGTCGATGGCCAGGTGAAGCAAGAGGCCAGCCGCCGCCTCGCCGCCGCCAAGAGCGAGGGCTTGAGCGACGCGGAGGCCGCCGAGCGGTTTCAGCAAGATACAGGGCTGCCGGCCGCCGGGCTGTCGATGTTCGATGTCACCT
>DASVHB010000024.1:0-7383 GCA_036379195.1 Pirellulales bacterium | reverse complement strand
GTAACAGGTGTGCGTGAGCGAATAATCGAGGCCCAACTCGACACCGCGGCGAATGATCTGGGCTTTGGTCCAGCCAATCAGCGGCGCATGAATTCTAAATTCCAGCGATCCCTCGACGCCAGCCTTTGTCGCCAGATTTGCCAATCGCTGGAAGGCCGCGATGTACTCGGGGCGGCAATCGGGATAGCCGCTGTAATCGACCGCGTTGACACCGATGACCAAATCGCCCGTCCCCATCACTTCAGCATAGCCGAGCGCCAGCGACAGAAAAACCGTGTTGCGGGCGGGCACATAGGTGACCGGAATGCCCGCGGTGAGTTCATCGGGCGGTCGGTTTTTCGGCACCTCGGCGGCGCCGGTCAAGGCCGATGGACTAATGCGCGTCAGGTCGATGCGCACGGTTTCGTGCCGCTTGATTCCCAGCGCGGCCGCCACGCGGCGGCTGGCATCGAGTTCATACCGATGCCGTTGACCATAGTCGACCGTTAGCGCGAAGAGTTCAAATCCGTCGGCTTTTGCGATCGCCGCGGCAGTGGCCGAATCGAGTCCACCCGAGAGCAAGACAACGGCAGAGGGCATGCGCAAGGCGGACTCGGAGTGCGAATAGAATCGGTTCACGTCTGTAGAGAAGGCCCTCCGTGGCGTTCCGTTGAGCGCGGCACGACGCCCATCCGTCCTTTGCGGAACACCACGAAGGGCGTTCCCTACACAGCCTCATCATGCCACAATAGAGGCCCAAGCAACAGGAGCCAGCTATGCCCGACCACTTTCGAGCCATGCTCGAAACCTTCCCGAACCAGTTTCCGCGGCGCGAATACACGATCGAAATTGTGTGCCCCGAGTTCACGTCGGTCTGCCCCAAGACGGGCCAGCCCGATTTTGGCACGTTGACCATCACTTATTGCCCGGCCCAGAAATGCGTCGAGTTGAAGAGCCTCAAGCTCTACTTGCAACAATTCCGCAACGAGGGCATTTTTTACGAGCATGCGACCAACCGCATTCTCGACGACCTGGCCGCGGCGATCGAGCCGCGCTGGCTGCGGCTGCGGGCGGCCTTTACGCCGCGCGGCGGCATTACCACCACAGTGACGGCGGAGTTTCATGGTTCCACCGATGCCGCCAACTAAAGGCAGTTTGCACCGACGGCGACGACCCGTAGGATGATCTTCCAACGTCGTCCCCTATGCTTCGCAGCGCAAACGAATCTTCAATCTTCTCGAATGCCGATCTATTTGCTCGCCACGCTCGATACCAAAGGCCACGAAGCGGCCTACGTGCGCGAGCTGTTGCGCGGCTGGGATCTTGATGCGCGGTTGGTCGACACCGGGTGCCTGGGCGCGCCGCAGGTGACCGCCGATATTTCGCGCGAGGCGCTCTATGCGGCGGGCGGCTATCGCCTGGTCGATCTGACCGAAGCGCACGATCGTGGCCGTGCGATCACCGCCGCGGCCGAAAGCGCCGCGAGCCTGATGGCCCGCATGCACCGCGAGAGGCGGCTCGATGGCGTCCTGGCGCTGGGCGGCTCGGCGGGCACCACCATCGGCGCCGCCGCCATGCGCGCACTGCCGCTGGGCGTGCCCAAGTTGATCGTCAGCACCTTGGCCTCGGGTCAGGTTCGGCAGTACATCGGCGACAAAGACATTCTGATGCTCAATTCGGTGGTCGATTTGCTTGGCCTGAATCGCATCAGTCGCGCGGTGTTGGCCAACGCGGCCCGAGCGATGGCGGGCATGATCACGCTACGCGCCAGCGGCGCGGCCGCCGCCGACCGCCCACTGGTGGCCGCCAGCATGTTCGGCGTCACCACGCCTTGCGTCGAGCATGCCCGGCGCGTGCTGGAAGAGGCCGGCTACGAGGTGCTGGTGTTTCACGCCACCGGCAGCGGCGGGCAAACCATGGAATCGCTCATCGACGAAGGGTTGATTGCCGGCGTGCTCGACCTGACGACCACCGAGTTGGCCGACGAGATCGTGGGCGGCTTTCTTTCGGCGGGACCAGGGCGATTGACGGCGGCGGCCCGGCGTGGCGTGCCACAGGTGGTATCGGTGGGGGCGACCGACATGGTCAATTTTTATGGTCCCGAGAGCGTGCCGCAGCGATTCGCGGGCCGCGTGTTTTACCAGCACAATGCCAATGTAACGCTGATGCGCACCACGGCGGACGAGAGCGCGCAAATCGGCGCCGATCTTGGCCGCAAGTTGGCGGCGGCACGCGGCCCCGCCGCCATCGTGCTGCCCGGACGCGGCGTATCGGCGATCGACCGCGAAGGGCAACCGTTCGACGATCCCGCCGCACGCGCCGCATTATTTCGCGCCATACGCGCCACCGCGGGCGCCGTGCCCCTGATCGAGCTGGACCTGCACATCAACGACCGCGAGTTTGCCGAAGCCGCCGCGCTGCGATTGTTGGAACTAATGCGAGTCAAATGAAAAGCGGAAGTCTCCACTCATCACTCATCACTCATCACTCCATGACCCGCCAAGAAATCATCACCCGCCTGCGTTCCAAAATCGCCCAGGGCCAACCGATCATCGGCGGCGGAGCGGGCACCGGCATCAGCGCCAAAATGTCGGAAGCCGGCGGCATCGACCTGCTGGTCATTTACAACTCGGGCCGCTTTCGCATGGCGGGCCGCGGCTCGCTGGCCGGCATGATGCCCTACGGCGACGCCAACGCCATCGTCATGGAAATGGCCCGCGAGGTGCTGCCGGTCGTGCGCCATACGCCCGTGCTCGCCGGGGTGTGCGGTACCGATCCGTTTCGATTGATGAAGGTGTTTCTGCGCGAGGTGATGGCGGCCGGCTTTGCGGGCGTGCAGAATTTTCCGACCGTGGGGCTGTACGACGGCACCTTCCGCACGGGCCTGGAAGAAACCGGCATGGGCTTTGGCCTGGAGGTCGACATGATCCGCCTGGCCCACGACATGAACTTATTGACGACGCCGTATGCTTTTAACCCCGATGAGGCTCAGGCGATGGCCGAGGCCGGCGCCGACATTTTGATTCCGCACATGGGGCTGACCACCAAGGGCACGATTGGGGCCAGCACCGCGCCGTCGCTCGAAGAATCGGCCCGGCGCGTGCAAGCCATGCACGACGCGGCCCGGCGGGTGAATCGAGACATCCTGGTGCTCTGCCACGGCGGGCCGATCGCCGAGCCGGGCGACGCCCAGTTTATACTCGATCACACCGAAGGCGTGGTCGGTTTCTATGGGGCCAGCAGCATGGAGCGGCTGCCGGTCGAGCCGGCCATCGCCAACCGCGTGCGCGAGTTTGGCACGCTGCGGATCGCGTAGAACGGGCAGGCATTCGCTTTGATGCGCTGGTGGCGCACCCCGATATTCATAGCCAATCTGAGAACCGGCGTTGTGGTAAGTAGTAGGGTGGGCCGAGCGCAGCGAGTCCCACCTTCTGGCGGCAATTCGGCGCGGCAACGATCGCGTGGCGAAAGGCGGCACTCGCTGCGCTCGGCCCACTCTACGGTCTTACATAAAATCATTGGCCGTCGCGGCGAGCGTTCAGGCAGAAATAAAGCCCGGCGTAAACTTTTGGATCGACATAGACGCCGCGGCGACCGCGCTCTTCGAGCCACGCGGGCGCCTCATGCAGCGGCACCTCGTGTACCTCGATCTGTTCGTGTTCGATGCCGCCGCCCGAGGAAACTTTTTTCAGCCGGCTGGCTCGAAAAAACGCGACAATCTCGCTGGCCAGTCCGGCGGTGGGCGGCCCGGCGGTGAGCAACTCCATCGCGCCCGCCTGGTAGCCGGTTTCCTCCAGCAACTCGCGCATGGCGGCGGTTTCGAGTTTCTCGGTCTCGGCGCCTTCGACGTCGCCCACCAGGCCGGCGGGCAATTCGACGACGCGCCGCCCGACCGGAATGCGGTATTGCTCGGCGAGAATGATGCGCTGGTCGTCGGTCACCGCCACGATGACCACGGCGCCGCTGGCGCGCGTCCGATCGGCATATTCCCAATGCCCCTGGCGAATCAACCGCAGGTGCTGGCCTTCGGCCAGCGTGCGGCGTTCGGCGGACGGTGTTTCGGAATCGTTTGTCATTACCTACGCCGCTGCGAGTTCGCCGTGCATCAGGCCGCCCCTCCGTCGGAATTGGCGACATGATGTTTAACCCGAATGATTCATCAGCCCCGTGTGTCTGAACGACGGTGCTGTCACACTAACCCGAAGCGTCAGCGAGGCAAGCTCGTTGCGCGTCCTCGCTTGCGCTTCGGGTTAATGTGGGCTGATGAATCATCCGGATTAATCGTAACAACTTGATTCTCCGCGAACGAGGTGTGAGAATGCAAGGGTATCGCCGAGCAGCCTGCTCAACCCCCGCGGGAATCCAACGAGGAACTCTCGATGCCCTTGCGCGACCATTTTCGCCCGCCGCTCGACCATCGGCGCCACTGGGAGGGCATGCACGGCGGATGGCCAATGATCATCGTGGCACACCTTCGCGAGAAACTACCGCGCGGCTTTTTTGCCGAGCCGAAAGTGCATTCGGGCAGCACCGCCGAGATCGACGTCGCTTCGTTTGAAGACGAGCGTGAATTCGCGGCCATCGCGGGCGGGAACCCCATCGCGGGCGGGAACCATGGTGGCGTGGCGACGGCAGTGTGGGCGCCGCCGCGGCCGTCGCTGTCGGCCACCGTAGAATTGCCTGACGAAGACATTTACGAGGTTCAGGTATTCGATGAGCGGCATCAATGCCGTTTGGTCGCGGCAGTCGAAATCGTCAGTCCGCGGAACAAAGATCGTCGCGCAATCCGGACTGCGTTCGTGGCCAAATGTGCCGGCCTGCTTTGCGCGGGAGTTTCCGTGACGATTGTCGATCTCGTGACGACAAGGGTGCATAACCTCTACTCCGATGTACTGGAGATGTTTGAGCAAGCCGACTCGCGTGCCGGCGCCGCGCCGCTGTATGCGGCGGCCTGCCGCATCACCAGACCGGGCGAAGCATGTCTGCTCGAGTCTTGGTCGCATGAACTGGCGATTGGTCAACCATTGCCGACGCTGCCACTTTGGCTGGCGAACGATCTCGCCGTTCCGTTGGAATTAGAAAGCAGCTACGAGCAGAGTTGCCGCATACTCGGCATTGCGTAACCTTTCATGCGATCGATCGGTCGGCATCGACGCCCAGCCAACAAACGGCGGCCAGGCCCAGCGCGGCGGCGTAGATGTAAAAAGCCGGGTCCCATTGGCCGCGGCCGACAAAGCCGAGCCGCCCCAGGTAGTCGGCAAACGCGCCCAACAGCGCGCTGGAGGCAAACGCGCCGGGCACACCCAGCGAGTTCATCAAGCCAAACATCGCGCCCACGTGCGGGCCGCTGATTTCGGAAATGGTCGGCCACCAGGCCGCCTGCCCCGACAGAATCGCAAAATAAGCCGCCGCGCACCACGCGGTGGCCAGCCGCGGCGAATCGCACGCCACGCTGGCGAGCATCGCCGCCGCCGCCGCCGTCAGACAACCGACGCCATACAGCCGGTAGCTGAAGCGAGGGCTGCCCGTGATGCGAACCAGCCAATCGTTCACCACGCCGCCAAACAAACAACCCGCCGCGCCGCCGCCCAGCGCCAGCGCCGACAGCCAGCTCGCCTCGACCGAACTCGCCCCACGGGCCCGTTGCAGATAGGTGGGATACCACGTCATGAACAGGTAGGCCACAAACGCGCAGCACGTCTGGATGATGCCTAGCAACCAGACGTTGCGACTGCTGAACACCAGCCGCCAGGGAATGGGCGGGTGCTGCTGGGCGCCAGGCGCCGCACGCTGATGCGCGCCGATCAACGCGCACTCGGCTTCGTTCACCGCGGGATGCCGGGCCGGATCGTCGCGGAACCAGGCGTAAAACAGCGCCGACCAGACGATACCCAACGCGCCGAAAATGACAAACGACCAACGCCAGCCGACCAGCGAAATCAAATACTCGGCCACCGGCGGCGCCAGCATACCGCCAAGCTGGGCCGCGCCAATGACCAATCCCTGCGCCCTGGCGCGCGCCTCGATAGGAAACCAGCGCGTGACCACCCGCGCGGCGTTGGGATAGGCGCCGGCCTCGCCCGCCCCAAACAAGAACCGCACCACCACCATCATCGTCAGTCCGATCGACGCGCCGGTGAGCATGGTGAAGGCCGACCACCAGAGCACAATGCGCGTCAACACGCCGCGCGAGCCGAACCGGTCGCCCCAACTTCCGGTGGGCACCTCGAACAGACCATACGCCACCGTGAACGCGCCGAGCACCCAGCCCATCTGGCCGCCGCTGAGGTTCAGGTCGCGTTGAATTGGAATGACGGCCTGGCTGATGCAGACACGATCGAGATAGAGAATAAACGTCAGCGTGCCCAGAAACGCCAGCACGCCGTAGCGCGCCCGGCTGGGCGGTTCGGCCGGCGGTTCCGTCGAGTTCAACGCCGCGGACGACTGCTGAGGAATGCCTGGAAGCATGTCAGTTCCTCATCCGCATCATTCCGAACCGCGCGGCGTCTTCCCTCGTGGAAGCCCGACGCGTTAGCGAGGGAAACGGCCGCTCCATCGGCGCAGCACATTACCAGCAGAGCGCCGACGGCAAGATTACTCGATCTCGACGATCACTTCGACTTCGACGGCGATGTTGCCGGGCAGCGAGCCCATGCCCACGGCGCTGCGGGCGCCCACGCCGTTGTCTTTGCCAAAAACCTCGGCAAACAATTCGCTGAACCCGTTAATCACGGCGGGATGCTGCTGAAAGTCGGGGGCGGCGTTGACCATGCCCAGCGTTTTCACAACCCGCCGCACGCGATCGAGGCTGCCGAGCTTGCTTCGCAGCGAGGCGAGAATGGCCAGGCCCGTTTGCCGCGCGGCCTGATAGCCGGCCTGCTGGTCGAGATCGGCCCCTACGCGGCCGGTAATCATGCTGCCGTCGTTGCGCAGCGGGCCGTGGCCCGAGACATAGGCCATGTTGCCCACCACCACGACCGGCTGATAAACGCCGGCGGGTTTGGGGGGCGGGGGCAATTCCAAACCCAGAGATTTTACTTTCGCTTCGGCACTCATGTTCGCTCCAACCCGTGGTCGTTGTCCCTGCACTCGACTCTTCGCTTTGATAAAGCACTAGCGGCGGATTGTACCCGGGCAAACCGGCGCTTCGCAACCCACTCAGGGCTTCGAACCGCCGTCGGCGTCTTGGCCCGGTCGATTCGAGCCGGGGCATCGGCAAGCCTCTGCCTGGGCTGCGCAAAACTTGTGACTACGGTCACCCGCGGTTGGTTCCGGTTTTGTTCCAGGAAGATGCCACCGGCTTGCCCGGTGGAGTTTCACGTTGGCCGTCTACAAGAGGCGATCCTCCCCAATCGTCTTCCGTCGTTCACCGCCGGCTGTCCGCCCGCCTACGGCGGGCGGACA
>DASVHB010000023.1:0-2128 GCA_036379195.1 Pirellulales bacterium | reverse complement strand
GCCTCGCCCGGCGTGACCTTGATCATTTTCAAATAGCTGGGCACGTCGATCGTGCCCTCTTCCAGCCCGATGCCAACCAGCTTCATCCGGTAATCGGCTTCGACAATGACGCGGGCCACGCGTGTATGCGGGTCGATGTGGTATACCTCGACGTTCTGCCGGCCCAATTGGTCGCGGACCTGTTTCACCCATTTGTCTCGCTGACCGGGTTTGAGCGGCTTGCCGCTCGATGCCTCTAAGAAGGCCTTCACTTTGGCCAGTCCCTCTTCGGTCGGATTGATCGAGCAACCGAATTCGCCGTTGCGCGACGAGAGCGTGTGCCGCAAGATCGTGACCAGATCGTCGAGCTGCACGACCGGCGCACCCGACTCCGTGCCGACCAGCCGGTTTTCGCGGTCGAGGGTCCAGTCGCCGGCTGGCCCGGCGATGACGAGATCGCCAGTTTCCGGATAGGCAGAGATGTATTGAATGCGTTGCAGTCCTGCCAGCACGAGCATCTCTTCATCGAGTGGACGGCCGGCGGCCAGGCGGAGCTGAATCTCGCGCTCCAACTTGGGCAACGAGATTTTGCGCAGCGGCGACGACTGCCGCACATGGCTGCTGAATTTCGTTTGTTCCAGCGTGTGCCGCAGCGCGGTCAGCCGGCGGCCCGCGTCTTTTTCAAGCGCCGGGCGCACGACGCCACTCGCATCGACATAGACGCCTTGCACAAACTCTTTCATGGTTCCCGGGCCGCCAACGTCGTCCCAGGTATCGGGAGCAACCGTTTCTTGAATCAGGCTCATCAGCGGACCGAAGTTGGCCATACCGCCGCCGCCCCGCGCGCCCGGCGGCGCCGCGGGCGATTGGCTGAGTTCGTTAATGACTTGGCTGCGGCTGACATCGTCGCGCATCGAGCCGGCGGTGGCCAACGCGGCCTGCTTCTCTCCGGAGTTTGCCTGCGCCTTGGCGATCGTGCCTAACAAACGCTCGCGCTGCGGGCCTTCGGCTTGTTGCGCGCGGTCAAAGGCGGGCGCGAATTCGCCGCTGGCCAATTGTTCTTTCAGCAGGGCGTCGTCCGCGTCGTTCGCCCCATCGGCTGCTTGCGAACTCGCCGTCACCGCGGCCGCCATCAACAAAGCCAAAACAGAGGCCATCTGCCAACGCTTGGGGCAAGGGGCAACCAACGGGCGTGCCATGGGGGAATACTCCTCGGCTCTTCTCTAAAACAGGATGTGCCAATCTATAGATTCCAAGACGGAGCGCCGGAAGTCAAGGAAATTCTCGCCGGGGGCAGGGTTCAGGGTTCCTGTTATTCCGTAGGGAACGCCCTCTGTGGCGTTCCGCGAGGGGCGGCGCGACGTCGATCCGCAGCACACGGAACGCCACAGAGGGCGTTCCCTACAGAGGTCCATTTCAAACCCGTTCCTACACCCGGACCGCCAGGACCCGCCGCGAGCCACGGGTTGCCATCCTTCGGCCAGCGGTTATACTCTGGTAAGGTTCCGCCCCTCCGTGACCTGCCGGATTCATGCCCGAATTGCGCCCACACGCCCCGTCGTCCGCTCAGCCGCGTCCGGCCAACCCGGCGAGCTCGCCAAAGACGTTTAGCGCCCCGGCGAAAACAGGCGCCTTCGAGGGTTTTCGTTCGGACAAGCCCCGGGCTTTTTACGCTCCGCCCAATGCGGCCGCTGGGGGGGCGACGCCCTCGCCCCCGCCGGGGGTGCTGCGGGTGTTGGTGGTCGAGGACAACCTGGATCAGGCCGAGAGCCTGGAAAAGACGCTTAAAACCTGGGGATACGATTCACGAATCTGCACTTCGGGGTCTGAGGCGCTGGCGCTGGCGCCCTACTACCAGCCGCGGGTGGTGCTCATCGACATCGGCTTGCCCGACATGACTGGCTGGCAATTGGCCGAGAGTCTTCGCAAACAGGCCGGCAGCGAGGGGGCGGTGTTCATCGCGGTCACCGCCTATGGCGACGAAGACGACTATCGCCGATCGCAGCGCGTGGGCATCAGCTACCACCTGGTGAAGCCTTCGTTTCAGCACCAGCTTCACGAGATTCTTTCTCGGCTGGCCCGCGGCGGCGAATAGGGTAAGTCGCCTAATCGAGGCTCGGCGCGCGTTTTCTCTCCTCGCTGGCGCGTC
>DASVHB010000022.1:0-4196 GCA_036379195.1 Pirellulales bacterium | reverse complement strand
TGCGCCAGTTGATCGGCAAGCCCGGCATGTCTGCCGCCGTCTACACGCAAACCACCGACGTCGAAACCGAAGTGAACGGCTTGCTCACTTACGATCGAGAGGCCATCAAGATTGACCCCGAGCGATTGGCCGCCGAGCACCGCAAGCTTTACCTGCCGCCGCCGCGCGTGGTGACGCTGCTGCCCACCTCGCGCGACCAGGCGCACGACTGGCGATACACGACCAACGAACCTGGCGCTGGTTGGGAAAAGCGCGACTTTGACGATTCCGCTTGGAAGCAAGCGCCCGCCGGCTTTGGCACCAACGACACGCCGGGCACGACGGTGCGCACCGAGTGGAACACGCCCGACATTTGGCTGCGGCGAACGTTCAACCTGCCCGCCGGCGCCGCCGGTGAGCCGCTGCCCAGCGATCCCAATCTGATGGTGCACCACGATGAAGACGCCGAGATTTACATCAACGGGGTGTTGGCGGCGAAACTATCGGGCTACACCACCGCCTATGGTCCCGTCGCCATGCGCGACGAAGCTCGCGCGGCGCTGCGCGAAGGCGCCAACGTGTTGGCGGTACACTGCCATCAGACCGGCGGCGGGCAATACATCGACGTCGGGCTGATCGATCTGATCGAATCCGACTCGGCCAAGTAGCCACGGCCATCGTAGCCGACGATGGTTGCAGGGGATGATTGAGTGGCGTCGCCGCCTCCCTCTACGGGCAGCGGATATCATTGACTTTGGCTCTCGGCGTCATTACCTTGCGGCTACCGCCGCGGAACAAGATCACATGGCAATTCACCGCCCGCTCATCGTCATTCCCGGCGACGAACCGGTGCAAATCGGCGGTTCGCCGCACCTCGCCCGACTCGAACCGTTCGGAGAGGTGGTCGTCTATGGCGATCGCCCCGCCGACAACGCCGAAAAAGTCCGCCGCGCCCGCGAGGCGGTCTGCCTGATCAACTCGCGTGGTTCGGTCTCGTGGCCGGGCGAGGTGTTGCGGCAGTTGCCCCGGCTGCGCATGATCGCGCTGTGCGGCATTGGCACCGACTCGATCGATCTCGACGCGGCCCGCGAGCTGGGCATCGACGTTCGCAACCTGCCGGGCCGCACCGCCGCCATTGTGGCCGAGCACGCCTTGGGCTTGTTGTTGGCCATCGCCAAACACGCCTCCTACCAGACGAACGAGCTGAAGCAAGGCCGCTGGACGCGCCGCGAAAACGTCTATCTCCGCGGCAAAACTCTGGGGGTGATCGGCGCGGGGCCGATCGCCATCGCCACAGCTCGGCTGGGCCAGGCCATTGGCATGAGCGTGCAAGCCTGGACGTTTCATCCCACGCCCGAGCGAGCGCGAGAATTGGGCATTCGCTTCGTCGAATTCGAGGAATTGCTGCGCACTTCCGACGCCATCAGCTTGCACGTCAAGCTGACCAACGAGACGCGCGGGCTGATCGGCCGGCGCGAGCTACAGCTTCTCAAGCCGGGGGCGCTGCTGGTGAATACGGCCCGCGGGCCGGTCGTCGATACGCCGGCATTGGCCGAGGCGTTGCACTCGGGCCGGCTGGCCGGGGCGGGGCTCGATGTGTTCGATCAAGAGCCGCTCGCGCCAGACGATCCGCTGCTCCGCTGCGAGCATGTCGTGCTCACGCCGCACCACGCCGACCACACGCCCGAAGGCATCGAGCTGCTGAACGCGGGCGCAATCGACAATGTGATTGCCTTTTTCGAAGGCCGCGACACGAACCGGGTCGTGTGAGGCCAATCCAACCTCCATGCTATTCGAGAGGGACTGATCATGCTTCGCACGTTGAATCGAGTCGTCATGCTAGCGGCTGGTATTGTCGGGTTGATTTCGGCGCGTGCGTCATTGGGCGACGATGCCGTAAGCGGCCCGCTGCCCGAACCCGTCACCTTCACCACGCAGGAAGATCATCAGAACATGATGGGGCAGTTGGGCATTACCGCGCTGCGTCCCGGACCGAGCGGCAACCCGTCGGCGCCCAACCACGCCAACTATGATGAATCGCAGGCCAATCCCTATCCCGAGTTGCCCGATGTGCTGACGCTGCGCGACGGTCAGCGCGTCACGACGCCCGAAATATGGTGGAACCGCCGCCGCGGCGAAATTGTCGAAGATTTCGAGCGCGAGGTTTACGGGCGAGTGCCGCGGAACGTGCCCGGCGTCCATTGGAAAGTAGTCGAAACGCGCGAGACCACCGTCGGCGAGGTGCCGGTGATCGAGAAGCAGCTTGAGGGCCGCGTCGACAATTCAGCGTGTCCGTCGATCGATGTCAACCTTGCGATGACGCTTGCCACGCCCAAGCACGCGACGGCGGGCGTGCCGGTGTTGATGATGTTTGGTGGTTTTGGTTTCGGTGGGCGTGGAGGTGCGGGACAACGGCCGGCCAACGCCGCGCCGCGTCCCGGGGCGGCGCGCGGGTTTGGTCCGCCCGGTCCCTCGCGGACCGAGACGCTTGTCAAGGCCGGCTGGGGCTATGCGATGATTTCGCCCGCCAGCATTCAGGCCGACAATGGCGCGGGGCTGACGCGCGGCATCATCGGGCTGACCAACCGGGGCCAACCGCGCAAGCCCGACGATTGGGGCGCGCTGCGGGCCTGGGCCTGGGGCGCGTCGCGCGGGCTCGATTATCTGGAGACCGATCCGGCGGTCGATGCTCGGCGAGTGGGCATCGAGGGGGTTTCGCGCTATGGCAAAGCGGCCTTGGTGGCGATGGCTTTCGAGCCGCGGTTTGCGATGGTGCTGGTGGGTTCGTCGGGCGAAGGGGGCGCCAAGCTGCATCGCCGCAATTTTGGAGAAGCCGTTGAGAACCTCACCGGCTCGGGCGAATATCATTGGATGGCCGGCAACTTTCTGAAATATGGAGCGGCGGAGTCGAGTTTCGGCGCAAAGACGGCCGCCGATCTGCCGGTCGATTCGCACGAGCTGATCGCGTTGTGCGCTCCGCGCCTGACATTCATCAGCTATGGCATTCCCGAAAAGGGCGACGCCAACTGGCTCGACCAGCGTGGCAGCTTCATGGCCGCGGTGGCCGCCGGGCCAGTCTTTCGGCTGCTCGGCGCCAAAGACCTGGGTGCTGGCGATGATTATCTGAACGCCAAAATGCCCGACGTGAACCAAGGTCTCTTAGCCGGCCAGCTTGCCTGGCGGCAGCACGACGGCGGGCATACCGACGCCCCCAACATCGAGCATTTCATCGCCTGGGCAAACCGGCATTGGGCGAATGAGAGCGCGACAACTGGCAATCAATAAGGAGCCAAGCCTGATTGATATCGCTCTTCTATGACAAACACGACTTGCGGCACTCGAAAAAGCTTCGAGACGAGCGGTTCACTTGGTTGACGGAGCTCGGCGTAACGGAGCTATCTGAGGCCGCGGCCGACGCCACTGGATTTCTGTTTGGCTACGAACACGGCGAAGAGCAATATCGCAGTTTAGTCGCAGACCGACCCAACCTCCGTGACCGGCCCGATGAACGGCGAGAGCTTGTCCGTCTCGATCACGTGCTGCAACGCCTGGCGATGCAGGGAGTGGAACTACCCACTCCGAAAACGTGGATCCTTGGCATCGACGACGCGCCGCCGCACGATTTGCAATTCCCGGTGTTCGTGCGGACCCCAAAGTCTTCTTGGAAACGGGGCGGCAGTCAATCGCGCGCCAGCAATCTTCGTCAGCTTAGCGATGAAATTGAACTGTTGCGTCGCGCATTTGGTTGGGACACAACCATTCTGGCTCGCCAATGGATTGATGCGGCGGCAGCGGGCAAGTGGATGTTCGGCGACGCACCGCAAGAAATTCGCGTCTGGATCGTTGACGGTGCGCCGGTCGCCTGGTCGTTTCATTATCTCCACGTGGTTCCCACACCTGCTGGCTTTCCGCCCGCAGCCGAAGATCTGTCGCTTTTGGCCGACCTCGCCGCCAAGATTGGGGCAGTTTTCAGGTCACGGCTCATTGCTGCCGACTTCTTGCGCGACCGCGGCGGCAGGTGGCACTTCCTTGAGGCCGGTCCCGGCGCGGCTTCGGGAACGGCTCACGAGACCGTGTTTAAGTTCGTCGCTGAAAAGCTGCGAAACCGGCAAACCGTGCTTCATGCCGACGCGGTGGGCGGGCCGCTCTGAACGGGGTGCAGGAACGCGTCTGCGCTGCGAACCTCATGTTATTCTGTAGGGAACGCCCTCCGTGGC
>DASVHB010000021.1:0-4914 GCA_036379195.1 Pirellulales bacterium | reverse complement strand
ACAAAGCACGTGGCAGTGGTTCGGCGTGTGCTCGCGTACCGCGTCATTCAGCGCGCGGTAAGAACGGTGCGTCGTCCAGCGGCGCCAATGGGCCGCCGTCGGCAGCCAGCCGAACGGGTGCGCCAGCATGGCGATGCCTAGGGCAGCCGCGAGCGATGAAAAGACGCAAGCGATGGCCGCCCGCGTCTGGGTTGGCGATTGCCGCGATGAGCGTTCGACAACGTCTTGCCCGGTGTCGCACGGCAGCCCACACGCCGCACCGCACAGCCACAACATCAGACAAATCGCGCCGGGCAGCGCCGGCACAAGCAATCGCGTATACGGATGGTAAAACGGAGTGAGCACGAGAAACGCGCCGACCCACACCGCCAGCGTGATTTCTTCGCCGCGGCCCCACGCCAATGCGGGCGCGATGCCGGCCACGGCAAGCAAAAAGCAGAGAGCATCGCCGCCCAGCGTGATTACCGTCGCGATCGCCAATACACCCGCCATGACCATCGCCCAGGTCGGCACAGGCTCGGTTCTTCCCGCGGCATTCGCCCGGCGATTGATGACCGCATAGTAACTCAGACCGAGCAGAAGCGCGGCCAGCGTGACGACCCAGCCGTAGTGGCGAAATGCCGACAACGAGGCAAAGAGCCTCGCCGCACGGCCCGGCCAGTCACTGACGCCGCCCAGATAGCTCAGATGGTTTTTGGTAACCGCGGCATAACCACCGGGAAACGATTGATCGACATAACGATACCAGGGCAGAAAGCACAGAACCGCGATGGCGGCGGCGCACAGCAGGGCCGCGTTCGATCGGGCAGTTGCCTTAGGCGCGGGGGCGAGTTGGCGGCCGACCAACCGGCGGCGGGCGCCGGCAAGACACCAGGCGGTGAGGGCGATGGCGCAGGGCATCCAGCCGTTGTACTTGGTGTTCCAGCAAGCGCCGGTGGCAAAGCCGGCGGCGCAAAGCCAGACGACAAGCGATTTGACATCACGGCCCGTCAGCGCATCGGTCAAACGAAGCCAGGCATACATGGCCAGCACAAACCAAAAGGTCAACGCGGCTTCGGTCAGGGCCATGCGCGAGAACGCGATGTGCAGATCGCTCGCCGCCAGCAGGCCGGCGGCGACCAGGCCGAAGCGGTTGCCGCCGGTTCGCCGCGCCAACACGAAGAACAGCGGAATGGTCGCCGAGCCGAGCAGCGCCGAGGCGTAAGCTCCCACCAGCGGCGAATTCATGCCGGTGAGCCACATCAGCCCGCTCACCAGCCACGGGTAGAGCGGCGGCGCTTGCAGCGGCTGGGCGAGCGTAAACTGCCAGAGTCCCTTGAGCCGCGTATCGAACGCGCCCGACATGAGCACGCCTTCGTCGAAGTGGGCCAGCGACAGTTCGCCCAGCCCCTGTGCTCGCAGGGCGACGCCGGCGGCCGTAATCGCCGCCAGCATCAGTCGTTCGTTGCGTGTGAGTGCCGACAAGCGGAGTCTGAATGAATCGAAGTTGGCCGAGAAAAAATGAATATGCCCGCCAAACGAGTGGTGGCCCTCGCTGGCGTCAGCGTGGTCCGCCCGTCCGCGCCGGCGGCACAACCACCGAGTGGGCCACCACTTGCGCCGCGGCGAGCATCGTGGCGAGAATGCTAGCAGTGCTATGCTAGCATTTCGCCGCGGGCCGGGTTACAATGCCCGGCAAAGGGTAATCGTAGCACCGCAGGCACGTCGCCGCTACGATGGGTCGCGCAAGGAGAAGGACACAATGAGTGCGACAAACGCAAACTCGGTTTTGGAAACCTTGGATCTCGACACGGCAATCATCGACTCGCTGCCCGAGTCGGTGCTTTCCGAATTGATCGGTTTCATCGAATACGACGGTCGGCTGCGTCGCCGCGAGCAGCAAGCCTACGAGCAGCAAGCCTTGCTGTGTACCTCGCCAGGGTCTGCTGGCGACGCGAACGCTTCGTAGCGCGCGTTGCTCGGCTGGCGCCATTCGCTGGCGGATTCATCATCAGCCCCTGGAAGCCCGGCGCGTCAGCAACGATCGTGAAAGGGCTTCCCGGCTTGCTCGAAGCGTCGAACGGCTCCGGGGGCGGGAACCGCCGCGAGGCATCCCACCCTGTGAACCAAGTCGCACTATTTGGTGACGAGGTGCATCGTGCCGACAACTTCAAAGCTAATTGGCACAATTGCCTTGCGGGCAAAATCCAGGAAATCGTCGCCGGTCATCGCTCATTCCACCAGGAGGCGGACGGTCCCTTTCACTTCGGGTGCAATCTGCGCTGCCTCGCGGTGCCAGCGTAATTCTTGATCGATGATCTCCTCCGTGCTTGGCCGCGGCCCGTTGAACAAAACGCGAACCACGAGGTAAACGGCAGCCGGACATTCTGGATCGACGCTTTCTTCAACGGTGACGTCGCCCGTGAAGAGTTGCGACGCGCGCTCGACAAGCTTGGCGATTTGTGCAGGCGGCAATGGATAGGCTCTTGCGTGATCGAGACGATTTGCAATTGTGCTCGACATTGTTAGCTTCCCAAAACAAGAACTTGGTTCGACTTGGTCGGCGTTTCTCGGACTACTCGGGACGCTGCTAAGCGGCGGCATACTCGCGTGGAGGCTAAGCTTGCTGAGGTAGGGAGCTCTGAAGTCGGTACAAGGATCACGATTTCGCCACGTAGCGAATTCGTACCGATCGGCGGCCGCATCCCGGACAGACCAATTTCCTCCAGCCGGATCGAAAGCCTGCATATTCTTGGCCGCCGCATTTCGGGCAGCCGGGTCCGCGGTCGAATTCGGCCACACGGCGCGGATAGCGCCGGCGGATAGACCGACAAACGATCCTTTCAATAATAGCGCTCAAGGCGAGCGAGGCGAGGCAACCGGCAATCAGACCGAAGATAATTGAGTTTTGCTGCTGGCCCACGAGCGCGCCAACAAGCATGGCGATTGCCAGTATGCTGAGCCAGCCTCGGCCGCCAAGCGCCGAGCCGCCGGCGCCAAGACGGCGGATTTCGTACATCGTACCGCACGACCGGCACATTACTTCTCGCACGTAGAGCAAGCGGCCTTCGTGACATGCTGTTCGGAATGAGACGCCCATTTCGCTTAGGATCATGCTCTCAACCGGGTGCGCCAAGATCACGACTCGTCGGTCTTCAGGATGTGCGTGAGTTAGAGGCGACGGTCTGTCCAGGATGACTGCCAGATAGCCGTCCGATTGCTTGAGCGACGTGTAATCGCACGCCGAACACGCCGCCTGGTAGATCGCTGCCATCGAAAACGGTCCTTTTTCATCCCCCGATTCCGGCCTAAACTTAAGGTATGCCCGAACAGACCTTTTTAGCCGAACACTTCATCAACCGCGAGCTGAGCTGGCTGGAGTTCAACGCCCGCGTGCTCGAAGAAGCCGTCGACGAGTCGAACCCGCTGTTGGAACGCGTCAAGTTTTTGAGCATCTTTAGCTCGAACCTCGACGAGTTCTTCATGGTCCGCGTGGCCGGGCTGCGCGAGCAGGCCTTCGGCGACGGCGCCCCCGAAGATTACTCGCCCGACGGCCTGCGGCCCATCGTGCAGTTGCAGCGCATCGCCGCCCGCACCAAAGAACTGGTGGCCGCTCAGTACCGCTGCTGGAACGAATCGGTCGTGCCGCAGTTGGCCGAGCAACGCATCCGCCTGCTCAAGCACCACGAGCTGAGCGCCGAGCAGCGGACGTCGCTCGACCGGTTCTTCACGGAACGGGCGTTTCCCATTCTCACGCCGATGGCCGTCGATCCGGCCCACCCCAGCCCGCGTTATCACAACCGCGGCTTGTATCTGGCGGCAATGCTCGAACGCGAGCATGGTCTGGGCCCCAAACATCTGTTCGCCGTGGTGCAGTTGCCGCAGGTGCTGCCGCGGCTGGTGCCGCTGGCCCAGGGCGAAGAGGTGCAGTTCATTCTGCTCGAAGACGCCGTCTCGGCCAAGCTGACGGAACTGTTCGGCGGCTTCGAGGTGCATTGCAGCACCACGTTTCGCATCACCCGCGACAGCGACATCGAGTTGCTCGAACAAGAGTCGGACGACATGCTGCGGCTGATCGAAGACCGCCTCAAGGCCAGGCAACGCGGGCAGGCCGTGCGGCTGGAGGTCGCCGCCGACAGCAACGAAGAACTGATCCGTATGATCGTCGATCCCGAAGAGCTGCAGGAAGGCGACGACAGCTCGGATTCGTACAGCGAGATCTACCGCATTCCCGGCCCGCTCGACCTGACGGGCATGATGGACCTGCTGCGCGTGCCCGGCCGCGAGCACCTGCGCGACCCGCCGTTCACGCCGCGGCTGCCACGGGGCCGGCGGTCGCGCGGCGGAGACGACATTTTCGCCAACATCCGCCGCAACGACATTTTGCTGCACCATCCGTTCGAGTCGTTCGATCCGGTGGTCGAGTTTGTCAGCCGGGCGGCCAAAGACCCCAACGTGTTGGCCATCAAGCAGACGCTCTATCGCACCAGCGGCGATTCGCCGGTCACGCGCGCGCTGATGCAGGCCGCCGAAAACGGCAAGCACGTCACCGCGTTGGTCGAGCTGAAGGCCCGCTTCGACGAAGCCGCCAACGTCAGTTGGGCGCGGCAGCTCGAGCGCTCGGGCGTCCACGTGGTGTTCGGCTTTTTGGATCTCAAGACGCACTGCAAGCTGTCGCTGGTGGTGCGGCAAGAGGCGGGCGTGGTGCGCCGCTACGTACACCTGTCGAGCGGCAACTACAACCCCACGACGGCCCTGGTCTACACCGACCTGGGCATCTTCACGGCCAACGAAG
The DNA here is from genome assembly GCA_036379195.1 of Pirellulales bacterium. Taxonomy (GTDB): domain Bacteria; phylum Planctomycetota; class Planctomycetia; order Pirellulales; family JAICIG01; genus JAICLL01. Next base: position 140 of record DASVHB010000021.1, on the reverse strand, counting down.
ACATCGCCGCCGACGCTTCGGCCCTGTTCAACCTGTTGACCGGCTACTCTCAGGGGCACGTCTGGCGGAAGCTGGTGGTGGCCCCGGCCGATTTGCAGTGCCGCACGATCGAGCTGATCGACGAACAGGCCCAGCGTGCT
>DASVHB010000020.1:0-6374 GCA_036379195.1 Pirellulales bacterium | reverse complement strand
CTTTCGCGGAGCGAAAGACGACAATGTTGCATTCACCCTTCGCGCACCGTTATTGCTCAAACCCGGCGTTGGGCACCCAGTCGCGCCACGCAATACGCTTGATTGGTTCGGCGGTGGCGATCGCCGCCAGAAAGCCATCGGCGGGGCGCAGGTCTCGCAGATGCCAGGTTTGTTCACCGCCCATTTCGCGCGTTAACACGATCGGTTCTGAAACGTCGAAAGTATCGAGTGGCATCGACAAACCTTTGCCGACCGCTTTGATGATCGCCTCTTTGCGAGTCCAGTGTTGCAGAAACAGCCGGTTGGCATCAATGACCGCGCGTTGCAGGGCCACTTCGTTGGGTGTGAAGAACCGCCGGGCGACCAGATCGGCGTCGGCCACCTGTCGCAGCCGCTCCAGATCGACGCCCAGCGACGCCCGGCCCGCCGCCACTAAAGCCAGTTCGCCGGAATGCGAGAGATTGAAATGCAGCCCTGCGTCGGATGCCGCCAAGCTGGGCTTGCCCTGCGGACCGTAGGCAAACCGCAATTCCGCCGGCGCCAGGCCGACATACCCCGCCACGATGCTCCGCAATGCCGCTCGCCGCACGACCGAGCGCCGCCGATCGCTCTCGAAGTGATACCGAGCGGCTCTGGCCAGCTCGTCGTCGGCCAGTAGCGGCTTGAGCCGTTCGACGGTTTCAGCCGGCAAATCGAGCGCGACGCGCCACACCTCGACGTCCACATCATGACTTAGTGCATTCACACTGCTACTATAATCGCGGCGAGCCGCCGGCCGAAGCTCAGGCTGGCCGGGACCAACAGACGGTGGCCGGGGCAAAGTGTAACGATGCCCCGGTTTGATTCTCGCCGGGGCATCGCCAAGGCTCTGCCACCAGCCACCAGCCACCAGCCACCAGCCACCCTCATGCATTTTCTCAGCTTCGTGCTCAAAAACGTTCGCCGCCGACCGGTGCGCTCGGGCCTGACGCTCAGCGGCATCGCGGTGGCCGTGGCCGCGGTCGTCATGTTGGTGGGAATTGCGCGAGGTCTCGAGACGGAATTGCTCAAAGTCTATGAGCAACATGGGGCCGATCTGGTGTTATTTCGGGCGGGCGTCGCCACGCGGCTGACCAGCACACTCGACGTGCGGCTGATCGACCAGGTCCGCCGCTTGCCCAACGTCGAGCAGGTGGTGCCCGTGCTGGTCGATGTCGTCTCGTTCGACGAACACGACCTGTTCGGCATCACGGTGTACGGCTGGCCCGTGGGCAGCCCCTATTTCGGCGAAGAGCAAATGAAAGTCGTCACTGGGCGAGTGATCGAACCGGGCGATGGCCAGGTGGTGATGCTCGGCAGCGGACTGGCCAAAAACCTGAATAAGCATGTGGGCGACGAAATCGAAGTGATCAAAGGCCAGGCGTTTCAGGTGATCGGCATTTATCAAAGCTTCAACGTGTTTGAAACCGGCTCGTTGGTGATGGCGCTGGAAGAGTTGCAGCGGCTGATGGGACGCGAGGGCGACCTCACGTTTCTGATGGTCACCGCCGGCAATAAAGACCGCGCGTCGATCGAAACCTTGCGCGACAAGATCCGCGAGCTGCCCGGCGGCATCGACGCGATGTCGGGCCGCGAATATGCCGACACCGCCATCGAGCTGCGGCTGGCCCGTGCGGCGGCGTGGCTTACGTCGCTGGTGGCCCTGCTGGTCGGCGCCATCGGCACGCTGAACACGATGGTGATGTCGGTCTTCGAGCGAGTCCATGAGATCGGCGTGCTGCGGGCGGTGGGCTGGCGAAAAAGCCGCATCATCCGGCTGATTCTCAGCGAGTCGCTAGTGCTGGCGGTGGCGGGCGCCGTGGTGGGCAGCCTGGTGGCGGTGGCGGCCACGCGATATATCAGCACGCTGCCACTTTATGCCCGAGTGGTGAGCGGGCGAATCGACGGCACGATCATCGCCGAAGGGTTTGGCATTGCCGTGGTCGTGGGCCTGGTGGGCGGTCTCTATCCGGCTTATCGCGCCGCGAGACTGCTGCCCACCGAGGCCCTCCGCCACGAGTGACGCGGTTAGTCTCGCAGCAGCGACCAGATATCGACGGCGTTGGTCACGTCGTCCACCGCGGCAAACCGCAACACGCCTTTATCGGAAGTCACCGCCAGCCCAAACGCGGCGCCAGCCGGGCCGCCGTCGAGCTGAAACGAATCGACGAATTTGCCGCGCGTCGTGATCTCGACCAGCTCGTTGGCGTGATTGGGGTCTGGGTTGACCGCGTCGCCGTTGGCGATGATCAGATCGCCGTTGGGCGCGAGCACCAGACCGAGCGGCCCGTGCAGTTGCGCGGGATCGTTGAAGATCACCCGGCCCGTGCCTCGGTCGCGCGAAGTCTTGGCGGCGTCCTTAATGGCGTAGATGGCGTTGTCGCCGGTCGATGCCACATAGAGCGTGTCGCTCTTGGGATCAAACGCCAGACCCGTGGGACCGACCACCAGCGCGTTGGGATCGGTGCGATGCGTGTAGCCCGAGGCGATTTGAGTCTCGCGCTCGACCTGCGGCGTGCCGCCCTTGGGAATCACCAGGTCAATGCGCGTGATCGTACCGCTGAGCACGTTCGACACGAAGAGTTGAGGATGATTGCCCGCGTCGTTGACGGCCAGGTCCCACGGTCCATCGAGCAGGGCCGAGTCGCTGAGCGTGCTCACCAAGTTGCCGCTCGAATCGAGAATCAGCAGCGAACCGGGCTGGGCCACGCCATTGGCATCGGTGGGCACATTGCCGACGACGACAAAGCCGCTCTTGAGCACGGCCAGCGCCGTGGTCAATCCAATTCCCGGGCTGCCCTGAAAGAAAACCGAACGCTGGCCATCGGCGGTGATGCGCACGATGGTCGAGCCGGTGCCCTGCACATTGCTGCTGTTATTGAAGTTTGAGACCAGCAAGTCGCCCGGCTGGAGCACTCCGCCGCTGGCGATACCTTGCGGCACAAAAGCCACGCCATAGGGATTCACGTCGCCGTTGGCGGGCACCGTCGAAATCGTCTGCTGCGCCGCGGCGGCCAGGCTGGTCAAAACCGGCGCCTGGTGGGCAACTGTCGGCACCGCTTGCAGCGAGCCAAACAGCCCGTCCTTCTCGTTGTTGATGCCGGCGGTGAAGTACAGCGTATTGGCGGCCGTGCTGGCGCCGTTGCCAAACATCAAGGCCCACAAATGGTCTTCGACAAACGGCTGGCCGCCCGGCAGCGTGAGCGTGCCCAGGAAGTCGCCGGTCTTGGGATCGAAGGCGTTGATCTGGCCGTTGCCGAAATTGCCGACCAGCAGATCGTTGCTGAACTGGCCGAAGCCGGCGGGCGCCAGCGTGACTCCCCACGGCGAGACCAGCGGCCCGCCCACAATCAGCGGGTGCATCAGATTCACGAGCGTGCCGTCGGTGGTGAACACATCGACCGCGCCATGCACCTGTCCGCCGGCGGGCACGGTGTATTCGACATACAGGTCGCCGGCAATGTTCTGCACGTTGAACGGCGAAGCCCCCGCAGGCAAATTGGGATCTTGGAACGAGCCGGGCAGCGTGGTGACGGGGTTGAAGTTCTGATCAAACACATCGATCGTGCCTTTCGAGTGATCGGCGGCATAGAGCAAGGTGTCGCCGGCCGAATCGACGCCCTGCGCCAGGCCCGTGAAGACGGAGCCCGGCATGTTGACCGCAGTGATCGCGTGAGTGCGGTCAACGCCGGGGCTCCAGCCCGAGATGGTGCCATCGAGCGTGTCAAACAAAAAGACGCTCGAGCCGGTCTTGGTGGCGCCGTTGACGGTTTCGCTGACGTTAAATCCGGCGTGGTCGGTGTTGAACACCGTTCCGGTGGGCGTTCCGTGTGTTGCCGCACTGCCCGGGCTCGTCGGAATGGTTACCTGCAACGGGCTGATCGGTGGATTCGTGCCCGCCGGCTGAGCCACGCCCTGGCCGTTGTAGAGCGTGCTGAAGCCGGTTGCATTGTCGGAAACCCAGAACGGGCTGGTGAGACCGAACGAAATGCCCCACGGGTTGATCAGTAGCGGGTCTTGCTGGGCCGCCATGCCGGGAAGGTCGGACGTGAGATTCGTTTGCACCACCACCGGGGCAGGCTGGTTTGCGGGCGGCGGCGTGAAGTTTACTTTGCCAAACAGACCGTCGTTCTCGGCATTGATGCCCGCGGCGAAATAGAGCGTGTGGGTCGAGCTTCCGCCGGCGCCATTGCCGAAACCGATGCCCCACAGGCCCTTCAGGTTCGATTCTTGGAAGCCGCCGTTGAGCACCAGCGGATTGCCCTGCGGATCGGTGAGCTGGCCGAGAAAGACGCCCGTGTTGGGGTCGAAAGCGCTCACACGGCTATCGCCGAAATTGCCGACCAGCAAATCGCCGCCGAAGCGGCCGAAGCCCGCCGGCGCAATCGCCATGCCAATGGGCGAATTGAGCGTGCCGCCGGTGGCAAACCGCTTCAGGAAGTGGCCGGTGCTGTCAAATTCGTCGATGAAGCCGTTGCCCGGTCCTTCCTGGTCGTCGTGGTTGTCGGGGCCTTTCTGCTTGGCGTACGACACGAACAAGTCGCCGCCGATGTTCTTGATGCCGAACGGCGCGAAGCCGGCCAGCTCATTGGGGTCGGTGAAGGTGCCGAAGTCGCCGGCGCCCAGCGGCACCTTGGCAAAGTTCTTGTCGAACACGTCGATCTTGTTGTTGTGGAAATCAGTGGCGTACAGAAAGTTGCTGGTTCCCACGTTGTCCGCCGCCAACAGTTTGTAGACCGCGCCGCTGGCCGACTGGTCGGCCACCAACACGCCTTGCTTCGAGTCGACTTGCGGGTTGAAGCCGATCAACGTGCCGTCTTCGGTCGAGAAAACGACATCGGCCGGGGCGCTGCGGCCATCGAGGCTGATGACAAAGTCGGAAGTGTTGTTGACCACCTGGCCGTTAGGCGTGGTGAGTGTGCCCGGCGCGCTGCCCAAGGGCGGCGGCAAGAGTAGCGCCTTGCCGGCCTCCGCGCCTTGGGCATTGAGCAGCGGCGCGTTGCCGGCGCCGTTGGCCGAAATGCGAAACTGCCCTTGCGGCGTTTCGGAAAAGCCCCAGGGATTGATCAGATCCGAATCCATATGCGGGGCCAGCCCGGCGACCGACGAGGCCAAGGCCGTTTGCACGAATCCGCCCGCGTCGAACAGGCGGCGGTCTTCCAGCCCTTCGATGGAAAGGCGATTACGTTGAGCGGACGGGCGTTGTTTACGGCGTTGTTTTCCGGTGCGGCGAAACCAGGCGGGCATGATGATTCCTCAGCTTGACATCAGGTGGTCGGATCAGACGCCCTCCATTCGCGGTTACGCGAGGATCCTGCCCCGCGGCGTCTTCCAACATCAAGAACGTAGCGAGGCGGCGAAACCGGGCGCGTCGTCTGCGACGGATGCCGTGCGGATGCCGTGGTACCCAAGCGGCCGCGTGGGGTGGAATTGGCACGAGGGTTGAACGACAATGACGGCAGATCTAACAAATGGGAACAGAGTAAATCAGGAGCGCGCCCCATGACTCGCACGCTGCGCACATTCATTGCGGTGGAGATTTCTGCGGAAACACGATCTCGCGCACGGCAGCTCATCACGCGCTTAAGCGGCACCGGCGCGAAGGTTTCGTGGGTCAAACCCGACTGCTTGCACCTTACTTTGAAGTTTCTGGGCGACGTCGATCTGCGCGAGATCGCGGCGTTAGGCGAAGCAGTGACGCGCGTCACCGCCGACTTGCCGTCGTTCGAGGTCGAAGTGCGTGGTGCGGGCGCCTTTCCGACCGCGGCCCGCCCGCGCACCCTGTGGCTGGGTGTCGGCCGCGGCGGCGAGGAAATGGTCGCGCTGCACGATGCGGTCGATGGGGCGCTCGACGGGCTGGGCTATCGACGCGAGCAGAGACGGTTTCGCCCGCATTTGACCATTGGCCGGGTGCGCGGCGGGCACGACTTGGATGCGTTAGGGCAACTCGTGACGCAACATGCCGATTTCGCCGGCGGCGTCAGCAGCATCGACGAAGTGGTGGTGATGTCGAGCGAACTGTCGCCCGAGGGTCCCGAATACGAACCGCTGGCCGTGGCGCCGTTGAACGGATGATATTCGCTTCGACGTCTGTAGGGAACGGACTCCATGATCTGCCAAATGACGTCATCCGACCTCGCGTCTCCCCGATGGTCATTCGCCGAAATTGTAGGTGCTCGTAGGGTGGGCCTGGCCTGCGCAAAATGTGTGGTTATTCGGGTAGTACGCCCTATTCGACCGCGCGCGTTTTTGTTTTGCTTCAGGGTGGAACAGTGCCATGCCACCGGCTCGCCCGGTGGTTGCTGACGCTGGTTTCTAAAGAGACGCCCGATCACCCCTCCTCCACATGTACCGCC
>DASVHB010000019.1:0-3176 GCA_036379195.1 Pirellulales bacterium | reverse complement strand
ACAGCAGGTACGCCCGGCGGCTCATGTGTTCGCGCACGATGTCGGGAATGCTGCGGGCCTTGTGCCGCACGCTGGCCACCAGCGAGGTCATGTCGTGTACGCCGCCGATGAAAACGCTGCCGATCAGAATCCAGATTAGCGCCGGCAGCCAGCCGAACATCAGCCCGGCCAGAATCGGCCCCACGATCGGCCCCGCCGCCGCGATGGCCGAAAAATGCTGCGAGAAAAGATAGGGCGCCGGCGTGGGCACAAAGTCTTCGCCGTCGTTCACTTCGACGGCGGGCGTCGGCACGTCGTCGCGCAGGTCCAGTTGCCGCGAAATCCAGCGGCCATACGTCAGATACGCCACCGTCAGCACGATGCCGACGCCGACCGTAATACCGAGCAAGCTCATGTTGATGTGATCCGAGGAAGAAGCATTTTGAATTACCGTGCGTGAATGCCAGTCGCGGCATTGTCGCCTTTCGCTGGAGCGAAAGTAGCGCTACTTTCGCTCCAGCGAAAGGCGACTTTGGGCGACCCCGCGAATTGGGCACGGCTATTTAATCAAGGTAACGGAAATCCAGCGAAGCGAGTAGAGTTTGCCAGTATACTGCCCAGGCGTCGGCCTCATTCATTCCTTGTTCTCGCGTGGCGCGCAGAAACTGAATCGCATGCTCCCGTTCGCTCAACGTGGGCGGGCGGCCCCAAGCCAGGCGGCAACTGACCTCGATGCGGCCCGCCTCGTCAAGCTGCGCGATCGAGAGCACCCGCTCGGCGGCGTGCCGGGCACAGGTCAGCACAAACGGATCGTTCATCAGAAACAACGCCTGCTGCGGCGTGGTGCTTTGCGTGCGCTCGCCCACCACCAGGCTGGGATCGGCAAAGTCGAACACCTTGAAGACCTCGGGCAGGGCGTTGCGCAACACCGGCACAAAGACGCTGCGAAATTGCCGGTCGTGTAGGTAGCCATAATCGGCCGTTACGCCGGGCTTGAGCGTCTTGCCGCCGGGGCAAGGTTCGAGCCGATCGCTCACCGCCAGCATCGCGTCGCGCAGGCACTCGGCATCGAGCCGACGCCGCGCCGCGTGAGCCAGCAGGCGGTTTTCTGGATCGGCCGCCCGTGCAGCCGCGTCGGCCTCGGCAGACAGCCGGTAGGTGCGCGAAAGCACGATGCGGCGCACGAGCCGCTTGATCGACCAACCGTCGTCAACCAACTGCGCGGCGAGATAATCGAGCAACTCGGGATGCGAGGGCCGTTCGCCCGCCGTGCCGAAATTGTCGGTGGTCCGCACCAGCCCCGCGCCCAGCAACCAATGCCAGACGCGGTTGGCCATGACGCGCGCCGTCAGCGGGTTGTCGTCGGCTACCAGCCAATCGGCCAGCTCGCGCCGGCCACTCTGGGTTTCGCGCAACGGCATTTCGGCGCGGGGACCGACCGCCTGCAAAACGCCGCGCGGCACCGGCTGGCCCAGGTTGTGAACGCTGCCGCGAACGTGAATGCAAGTGTCGCCGATTTCTCGCTCTTCGACCACGGTCATCACTTTGGGCCGCACGGGACCGGCGGCCTTCAGTCGCTTCAGTTCTTGTTCGAGCTGCTTGATGTCTTCGTGCGGCAACGGCGAGACGGCCGTGGCAGTGTCGGCCGCGGCAGCATCGCCGTTTGGATCTGCGCCCGCCGCGTCGCCATCGAGGGCCAAAAACTGCACCGCGTCGGCGATGACATGCCCGTCGGTGCCGGTGTTGGCGACGATGACAAACCCCTGGCCGTTCAGCTCAAACTGGAACTGTCCGAGCGAGACAAACCGCCCTTCGAGCGGCGGCTCGCGGCGCTCGTCGATGGTGAGCGTTTTTTCGCCATCGGCGCTGAAGACGGTGACAGGCACGTTGGTCGCCCGGTTGCCGCCGGCGGTGTAAGCCAACCGCACTTCGTACCGGCCGGGCTGCGGCAGTTGCGGCAGAAAGGTCAGCGTTTTTTCGCCCTTTTCCGCGTTCTGGTCGTGCAAATAGCCGTCGCCGATATACGCTTTGGTGAATTGCGACCGCTGCCACGCGCCTACCTGTTTAGCGTCGCGGTCGTCGACCACCACGCCCGGCAAATGAGCGGCGGCCACCACGGCGGGCCGATGGCCGTGGGCGGTGTTGATACGCTCGGTCAGCGCGGCAAGCTGCGCCTCGTGCGCGGCGATGCGCTGCTCTTCGGCATCGTCGAGCGGCAACGGCACTTCGAGCCAGTTCGATACATTGGCGTGTTCCAGCGTCTTGGTGTTGCGCAAGATGCCGGCCAGAGCGTAATAGTCGCGCGTCGGAATCGGATCGAACTTGTGATCGTGGCAGCGGGCGCAGCCCAGCGTCTGGGCCAGAAACGCCTTGCCGATCGTGTCGAGTTGTTCGTCGACCACGTCCATCCGTAGTTGCGCTTTGTCTTGTTCTTCGAGGTTGACGTTGCCCAACACCAGGAACGTAGTGGCCACCAGGTGCTCGCGCCGCTGGTCGAGCGACTCGGCGGGCAGCAAATCGCCGGCAATCTGTGCTCGCACGAACTCGTTATAAGGCAAGTCGCGGTTGAAAGCGCCGATCACATAGTCGCGGTATCGCCAGGCTTCCTGAAAAACCATGCCGCGCAGCGTCAGCGATTCGCCGAAGCGGGCCACGTCGAGCCAATGCCGCGCCCAGCGCTGGCCGAAACGCGGCGAAGCCAGCAGCCGCTCGACCAGCCGCGCATATGCCGGGTCGGAGTGGTCGGCCACAAACCCGTCGATATCCGCCGGCGTGGGCGGCAGACCGATCAGGTCGAAGTAAAGCCGGCGGACCAGCGCGGCGGGCGACGCATCGGCCGCCGGCGTCAACCCGGCTGCTTCCAATCGCGACAGCACGAACCGATCGATGTCGCTGGCGGGCCAGGCGCGGTCATTCACTTCGGGCGGTGCGGTGGCAGCGACGGGCTGGTAGGCCCAATGCTCCCGTGCAGATTGCGCCGCGGCAGGCTTGCTCGCCTCTGGCGGGCCTTGCCGCGGGTCGGCGGCGCCCTGTTCAATCCAGGTGCGCAGATCGTCGATGAGGTGCTGCGGCAACCGGCCGCGAGGGGGCATTTGCAGCGACGAATCGCCGTAATCGACGGCTGTGAAGAGCAGGCTCTCGTCCGGATGGCCCGGCACCAAGGCCGGTCCCGAATCGCCGCCGGTGACCCAGCCTTC
>DASVHB010000018.1:0-6235 GCA_036379195.1 Pirellulales bacterium | reverse complement strand
GTGCAGCGCCAAAAAGTGCGGCTGCAAGGGAATAAATACCTCATCGACGGCCGCTAGAGCGTTGATGGTCAGAATGCCGAGCGACGGCGGGCAGTCGATGAACAGAAAATCGCACGGCTCGCGGTCTTCGTCCAGCTTGTCGCGCAGAATCAGCTCGCGGCCGACGACGCCGGCCAGCTCAACTTCGGCGGCGGCCAGGTCGAGGTGCGAGCCGACCACCCAAAGATTTTCGTCAATCTTGCGGCGCGCGTCGGCCAGCCGTGTGTCGCCAGTCAAGACGCCGTAGATCGAAGCCTCGGACGAGGTCGGCTCAATACCCAGGTGCAAGGTGGCATGGGCCTGCGGGTCGAGATCGATCACGCCGACCCGCTGACCGGTCGCCGCCAGCGCGGCGGCCAGATTGACGGCCGTGGTCGTCTTGCCCACGCCGCCTTTTTGGTTAATGATCGCAATTTTCCGCATCGCAATTCCCTTCGCTCACGGCGACAGTTGAGGGGGGAATTATAAAGGACGCTGGCCGAGTGTCCTAGATGAATGCGCGAGCGGGGGAGACGCTGAGATTCGGAGACGCGGAGACTCGGGAGACCGTACAATCCGGTTTTCCACAGTCTGGCCCCTCGACTCCACCCCCAACCCCCAACCCCCAACCCCCAACCACCAACCACCAACCACCAGCCACCAGCCACCACCGGAGACCTCCATGCGTGTCATCGTCGAGCCAGATGCCAGCGGCGTCAGCCGAACCGCGGCCCGTTTTGTGGCGCGTTTGGTTCGCCACAAGCCAACCTGCGTGCTGGGACTGGCCACCGGCGGTACCCCGCTGGGCATGTACCAAGAGCTGATTCGCATGCACCGCGATGAGGGACTCGATTTTTCGCGAGTGGTGACCTTCAACCTCGACGAATATGTCGGGCTGGGGCCGACGCACCCGCAGAGCTACCGCTACTTCATGCAGCAAAACCTGTTTGACCACATCAACATCGACCAGCGCAACACGCACGTGCCCGACGGCCGGGCGCTCGACTTCGAGGCCTACTGTGCCCGTTATGAGCAAATGATCGAGGACGAGGGAGGCATCGACCTGCAAGTGCTGGGCATTGGCGGCGACGGGCATATCGCCTTCAACGAGCCGGGATCTTCGCTGGGCAGCCGCACACGGCTCAAAACGCTCACCGCCGAAACCATTCGCGACAACGCGCGTTTCTTTGGCAGTGCCGAGCAAGTCCCGCGGCTGGCGATCACGATGGGCGTCGGCACGATTCTCGAATCGCGGCAGTGCCTGCTATTGGCAACCGGCGAAGTCAAGGCGGTGGCCATCCGTGAGACGGTCGAGGGGCCGGTGACGGCGCAGGTGACGGCCTCGGCCTTGCAGTTGCACCGCGACGTGATCGCCGTGATCGATGAGTTGGCCGCCGCACGATTGGCCCGGCGAGACTACTATCGCGAGGTCGAGCGCGCGCAGGAGTTGCTGGAGGCAGAGAGGGGCGATTCGTAGGTTCAAGGAGTGTTGAGAATCTCTTGCCAGCTTGCTGCCTTTACGGCGCGGCGGTGCATTCGTTTAAGCCGGTTCAGGTCGCCCACGTTCGACAGCCGTTCGCGGGTTGCTTCGTCACAGGCACCAAACCGCTCTTCCCCAACCACCAAGATGCTCTCCCGAATGCCTCGCTCCTCGCCTTGTTCAAGAATCATCAGATAAGTATCGGATTCTTCCATCATGCGCACTCCTCGAAAAATCGTAATCGCTACATCGCGCCTCACGCGCAAACCAGTCAGCAACAGAGTCTCGGTTAGTAGCCTCTTCGCTTGTTCAGGCGGCGCCTCACTCGTCAACCGCTCAACAACTCGCTGAGCGACGGCGCCGAGCCCTTCCTGCAACGAAGGCAGCTCGGGTAACCGACCGAGCACCGCCAGTGGAACCATTGCCAAGTCGCCAGCCAACAAGTCTTCGGCCGGCCGCTCCCATAATCGGACCACTTCGTACTCGAATTCCATTTTACCACGACCCGGTCGGGCAGCGTAGCTTAAACGGCCGTCCAAATTCGAATGAGCGGCTTGCGGCCGGAGCAAAATCAGGATGGTATGCACAGGCACGTGGTGATGATCGTAGAGCAGTGCGTTGTACGCCATCAGGTCAGCATGTTTCCAGGCAGCCGCGCTAGCCTGAAACTCCAAGTGAACGATTTCTTGCAGCGGCTCGCCAAGTCCCACCGCCAGGTCAGCCGCGCGGGTGACTGTCGAGAGATCAACATTGAGTAGCCTTAATGGCAAAGTCGGTGGCCGGTCAAAAGCAGCCAAAACGCCGTGCGGGCTCTCGCGGGCCATATCTTTCAGCGTGGCGTCAAAGGTCATCGCCATTCGGAGCTTCCTCGTTCGACTCGGAAGGGTTTACAAAACTCGATATGGCAACGGCTGGCCCGCCAGGCCGGCAAAAAGGTTTTCCAGCGACATCTCGGCCATTCGCCGCCGGGTCTGCCAACTGGCGCTGCCCAGATGCGGCGCGATCACCACATTGGCCAGCCGCAGCAAGCGATGGTCGCGCGGCAATGGCTCAGGTTCGGTTACATCGAGCGCCGCCGCGGCGATTCGCCCGGTCTCCAGCGCGACGGTCAGGGCCTCGGTGTCAACCACCGCGCCGCGGGCAAGATTGACCAGTGTGGCGGTCGGCTTCATCTTGGCCAACGCGGCGGCGTCGATCAAATGATGCGTCTCAGGCGTCAGCGGGCAGCAAAGCATCACGTAATCCGACGCCGAGAGCAGCTCATCGAAGCTGAGGTGCGTGGCGTCAAACTCCGCCTCGGCATCGCTTCGGCGTTGGCGATTGCAGTAAAGCACGCGCATATCGAAGCCGCGGGCCCGCCGGGCAACCTGCCAACCGATTCGCCCCAGACCAACAATGCCCAAGGTGCTGGAGTGAACTTCGCCGCCCAGCATGTAGCCGGGATCGTACACGGTAAACTCCGGCGAGCGCGCGTAGCGATCGCCCTCGACCACCCGCCGCGCCGCGGCGAGAAGCAGAGCGAAACCCATGTCGGCCGTGGCGCCATCGAGCACGCCGGGCGTGTTGCCCACCGGAATGCCGCGCTTGGCCGCGTCGGCCAAAACAAGATGATCGACGCCCACGCCATAGTTGCTGATCACGCGCACGCCAGGTAGTCGGTCGAGCATGGCGCCATCGACATGCGGGTGGCCATAGGTATAAATCGCGTCGACCGGTTCGCGGCTGCCATCGAGCGCCACCTGCCAGGGCAGCCACGTGACCCGGTCAGCCGCCAATTCCAAAATGGCCGGCGCCAGCGGTCCATCGGCCACCACCCGCGGTGGCGGGCTCTGCTTGTCGTTTCTATCGTGAGACAAAACTCGCAACTCCGTGCCGGGTGGCTGGGCGTGTCGGGTGGCTGGGGCAGAGCCTTGGCGATGCCCCGGCGCTCTTGCGGCTGCGTTTGGTGAACAGGCCATCACGCGCGACCTGAGGCGTTTTATCAAAAACCGCGCGGAATACAAAATCAACCGGGGCATCGCCAAGGCTCGGCCCCCGCCACGGGACTGGTACCAGAGGTATGCCACTGCCTTTCTTCAATCGCCGACCTACAATTTCCATATGACCACCCCCGCGGCGGAATTTGGCGGCGAAGAATTGTTTGCGGCGACGCCCGAACGCGTGTTCGCGGTGCTCGCCGATCTCGACGCCCTGGCCGCCAGCATTCCCGACCTGGTGTCCGCCGATCGCCCCGATGCCAATACGCTGCGTTGCGTTGTCAAGCCGGGGTTTTCGTTTCTGCGGGGCACCTTGAAATTGGCGATCACCATGACCGACATCGCACCGCCTCGCTCGGCCGCGATGACGGTCGCCGCCCAGGGCATTGGAGTCTCGATGCAGGTGCGCTCATCGATCGAGATCGAGCCGGCGGGCGCCGGTTCACGGCTGGTTTGGTCGGCCACGCTGGAACGAATGACCGGCCTGCTCGGCTCGGTCAGCCCCGGCCTGGTGAAAGCCGCCGCCGACCAGACTATCCGCCATGCGTGGCGGCAAGTGCGACAGCGGCTCGGCGAATAAAAGGCGACGGGTTCACCAGTCTTCGCCGGCCAGCTCGACCGCGCCCTGTTCCTGATGCCGGTTTGCCTCGGCCAGCAATTGCCGATGCAACGGGTCGAGCGAGGCCGGTAGATCGCCGCTGCCGAGCTTGTTCAACACCCGCAGACCCTGCGCCGGGCGGTGCAGCTCGCGCACCAGGATCTGGCCCAGCTTCAGCCGCACGCGGGCCGATTTTTCGGGGAAGCGCCGCAGATGATCGACCATCCGTTCGACCGACTCGTCCCAGGCGTGCTCTTTGTTGAGCCCCGCAATCAGTTTTAACGAATCGTCTTCGACCAAACCAAATCCATCGAGTGTTTGAGACATCTTCTTGGCCAACGCATGGGCGCCCCGCACCTGCCCGGCGGCCAGCAGCCGGCGCACCTCGTCGAGCGCCGCGGAACGCCGGGCTTCGAGCTGTTGTGTCTCGCGCTGCGCGTCGGCGGTGGTTTTTGCCTTGCGCTTCTTTTTCTTTTTTGTTTTTCGGCCCTCATGACCGGCCAGCACCGCGTAGAGATCCCAGCCCTCGCAATCGACGCGGCCCGACTTGAGCAGCCACGTGCCGAGCACAAACCCCATCGCCGCCCCCGACAGGTGCAGCACCGCCGAACTCCAGGCAAAACCATCGACCAGGGTGGTCACCATCTCGATCGAGATATAGAGCACCGCCAAAACCAGAATGGAAATCTCAAATGTGAACACGCGAAAGCCAACCAACAGCAGGCAGCTCATCTCATTGCGCGGCGCCCAGACCATCGCCATAGCCAACAGTCCATAGATGATGGCCGACGCGCCGACCGATCCGCCCGGCTCGAAGCCGAGTGTGCAAGCCTGCTCGAACGCCGACTGCACGACGCCGAGGCCCAGATAAACCGCCGTGAACCGCAACCAGCCCAGCTTGCCTTCGATGACCAGGCCGAAGGCCCACAGAAAAATCATGTTGCCGATCAGGTGCATCAACCCGGCGTGCAAGAAGTTGGCCGTGATCCATTGCAGCGGGTGCAGGCCGTCGCCGTAGGTAAGGATCCACGGAGCGATGGTTTCCGGGTCGTGCACTCCGGCGGCAACCGCCACAAAGACCAGCGTGTTGACGGCGATCAACACGCCCGTGGCCCAGGGCGGATGATAGAGCGGGGCGTCGGTGTTCCAGGGAATCAGCACACACAGGCCCTTGGTACGAGAGCATCGGGTTGTCGAGCCGCTATTCTATCTCGCCCCGCTCGCCAAACCATCTCCTTTGCGAAAACGTGGGGTAAAGCGGCGGGTGGTTTCCTAAAGTTGAGTTGGTCATCCACACTAACCCGAAGCGCCAGCGAAGAAATGGCTGTTTTTGCCTCGCTGGCGCATCGGGTTAGTGTCTGTTCGACCTCGACCAACTCAACTTTAGGACACCACCAGGCGGCGCCGCTACTTGACGGCGCGACGAGAGGGCCTCTAGACTGGTCGCGGTTGGGCATTGCCGATTTTTGCGCGGCGATGGTAGCGCCATGAGCAACAGTTTCTTTATTCTCTCCTTGTGCCGCCCGCTGGCGGTGTTTCCTGGTTGCGGCTTCACGTGACCGCGCGTTGTCGTCTGACTGCGTGCCAGTTGATTGACCGCGATTTCCGCCGCTTGCACGGCCCGGCTCGTCGCCGCCCGCCGCCAAGCATTTTCACAAGGAGCTCAACATGCGACCCCGTCGTGCGCTTTCCCCGCGTGGTTTTACCTTGGTCGAGTTGCTGGTCGTGATCGCGATCATCGGCATTCTCGCGGCGCTGCTCTTGCCCGCCGTGCAAGCCGCGCGCGAGTCGAGCCGGCGCACCCAATGCGGCAATAACTTGAAGCAGATCGGCGCCGCCATCTTGAACTTTGAAGACGTGCATCAGGCCCTTCCCTCGAGCCGGCTGGGGCCGCAACATGCGACCTGGCTGGTGCAGATCCTGCCGCAAATGGAACAGTCGAACCTGCACGGGTTATGGAACCTTTCCCAGACGTATTACATGCAATCGCCGGCCGCCCGCATCACCGCGGTGCCGGGCTATTTATGTCCGACCCGCCGCGCGCCGATGCTGAGTAGTCAGTTTGAGATTTCGAGTACCGGTCTGCCCGACACGCAGCAATATCCGGGGGCGCTGGGCGACTACGCGGGCAACGGCGGTCAATTCGCCGGGCCGATTGTCGAC
>DASVHB010000017.1:0-6193 GCA_036379195.1 Pirellulales bacterium | reverse complement strand
ATACTCGGCCGCCGGCCCGGAAGATTGCGGCGGACTCAGCTCGATCGACACGTTATCGACAATGAAGCTACGCCCGCAGCAAAACTCGAAGCCAAAACCGCCGTCGGCCAGATCGGAAGCTTTGAGCGTCACCGATTTCTCTTCGGCGATGCCGTCGATCAGATGCTCAACTTGAAAATTGCCATCGCCGCGGTTCGTGATGCGCACGCCGAAATTGCGGCTAGGTCCATATTTGCCGTTGCCGATGCCCCCCACCGCGCGTGAGTCGGCACCAGGATAGTCGACGTGAACTTCGGCTCCGCCCGCCGGATTGCCGTCGATCAGCACGTTTCCGCCCGAGGTGTGGGCATTGTCGTCGTAGTCATGCAGGCCCAGGTAATAGCCGATGCGTGCCGCCGCTGGTCCGTCGGCCGCGATCTTGTCGGCCACGAGATCAAAAGTGGCCTCGATGCTCGCGCCGATTTCATCGGGCGTCCAAGCAAAACTTTCGCGTGTCGAGAGCCAACGATTGCCGCCGCCGCCCGATTCGAGAATTCGCAGGCACCCGTCTTGGACGATCGCCGCCGGGGCCGAGGCCGCGCCCACCTGCACGGCGGGCGAACCCGCCGCCGCGTCGTCGCCCGGCGCCGTGTTGGTCCAATGCTGTGCAAGCTGTTCGGGCGAGTCAAAATGGTCTTCAAACAGCACCTGGCCGCGGGGGCGATGCTCTCGCACCCACACCGCCAAATCGCTCCGCAGCCGCGCGACATCCTGGTCGATCGCCTGCATCTCCGCTTCCCAAGCTGCGATCTCGGCGGCCGACGCGGTGACGATCTGCCGCTCGTTGGGCTTCACCCAATGATCGGGATCGAAGGCCCCGGCCAAAATGGCTTGCAATTGGTAATAGTCGGCCTGCGTGATCGGCTCGAACTTGTGATCGTGACAGCGGGCGCATTGCAGCGTCAGGCCCAACAGCGCCGAGCCGATGATCTGCTGCGCGCCCTCTAAGACGCTATAGCGATCGGCGCGCACCTCGTCGGGGTTGCCGTCGCTCTCGCCCGTGCCGTCCTGGGCATTGCGCAAAAAGTGCGTAGCCACCAGCGGCTCGACCTGGTGCGGCCGCACTTCGGCGCCTGGGCGATAGTCGCACAACTCGTCGCCGGCAAGCTGTTCGCACAGGAACCGGTTGAGCGGCATATCGCGATTGAGCGCCGCCACGACGTAATCGCGATAGCGATAGGCCAGCGGGCGATCGGAGTCGGCGCTGAAGTAGCCGTTGCTGTCGGCATAGCCCGCCGCGTCGAGCCACCACTTGCCCCATCGCTCGCCATAGTGCGGCGAGGCCAGGCAGCGATCGACCAACCGCTCATAGGCATCGGGCCGCTCATCGGCAACGAACGCCTCGATTTGTTCCGGCGTCGGCGGCAGTCCGGTCAGATCGAAGCTCAGCCGGCGGATGAGCGTGTAGCGATCGGCCTTGGGCGAGAACGTCAACCCGTTGGCTTCGAGCGCCGCCAGCAGGTGGCGATCGACCGCGGTAGGCGCCTCGCCGGCATTCGCAGCGTCGGGCAGCGGCGGCGGTGCCAGCGGTCGAAATGCCCAATGCTCCGCCGCATCGGCGGCCGAAGCCGCGACCGGCAATCCTGCCGCGCCAGCCGTCAGCCATCTTCGCAAAACCTGCCGTTCGACCTCGGGCAGCGGAACCTCCGGCGGCATTTCGCCCGACGCGACGCGCTGCCAAATCAAACTTTCCAGAGGCGCCGCTCGATCGACCACGACGCCATTCTCGCCACCGGCGGCCAGGCCGGGCAGGGTGCTGAGATCGAGTTCCGCTTCACGGCGATTAGGCCCATGACACTTGACACACCGCGCACGCAGCAGCGGGAGCACGTCGCCCTCATGAGCCGGCACGGTCTCGTCGACCGCAAACGCCGGAAGGCAGACCAAAAGCTGCAAAATGACCGGAGTGAACCGCTTGAACATGCGGCCATTTTAACACCGCAATGGCCGCTATCGGTAGAGCGTGGCCCAAGCAATCTTGCGCGCTCAATCATCACTCAGCGTTCGTACTAGCCGCACGCCGCCATAGGGAGCGGCGAATTCGGGCGGCATGCCAGACCGGCACGCCGAACGCGACAGAGCCACGCCGCTCAGATACGAGCCGCTGCGCACCGTGCGGCACGGCCCGTCGGCCGCTCCGGTCGGATCGACGCCTTGGCCGCCGGGGATGAAACCCAGCCAATCGTGGCACCACTCGGCGCTGTTGCCGTGCAT
Source organism: Pirellulales bacterium (assembly GCA_036379195.1). Classification (GTDB taxonomy): domain Bacteria; phylum Planctomycetota; class Planctomycetia; order Pirellulales; family JAICIG01; genus JAICLL01. The sequence continues at coordinate 3,940 of DASVHB010000017.1, read as the reverse complement.
CGACACCAGGCCGCGACCGGTGGGCTTGAGCGGCGCGCTTTGATGCAGGTTGCCTAGCGAGTTGCCCTGGAACCATCCATAGCCCCCGGCCAGCGCCTGGTCGCTGCCGAAACTGAACGTGGTGACGGTGCCCGCCCGGCAGGCGTATTCCCATTCGGCCTCGGTCGGCAAGCGATAGCCTTTGCGTTCGGGAAAGAACGGCCACTGCCGATCGACCGGATAGCCGTGGGCATCGGGCACCAGCGTGGCCGGATCGGCGTAGCATTGATCGCATTCGTCCATGCCCGACGCGGCCGTGAGCCAGCGGGCCAGCAACACCGCGTCATACCAATTGACGGCCACGGCCGGGTGCATGTCGCTGGGCGAGAGTTCGGCGACCGATTCGAGATACGCTCGGGCGGCTTCGTCGCCACGCGTCTCAGCCACAAACCGTGTGAAGAGCCCGCGCGATACCAGCCGGTCGCACATGGCGAATGGTCGTGTGAGGCGGACGAGGTGTTGCGCCTCTTGGTTCTGGCGATCGCGTTCGCTGGGCGGCGAACCCATCCAGAATTCGCCCGCCGGAAACACCATCATGGTCATGTCGAGCCCCGGCGCGGCGGCCTCATCCATTTGCACGATGTACCACTGGCGCTGTGGCGAGCGATCTGCCGAGTGCGGCCGGCGGTCGAATGCGTGAACCTGCTTGCTCAGTCCCCACGCGCGCAACAACCAGCCGCACGCTCCGTGAATGGCCGAACTCGGATCGGTCTGATACCAGCGGTTGATTTTTTCGGTCAGTGCGGCGGTGGTGGTGGCGGGGAACTCACTGAGCTGGAATTCCCCCAGCGCCAAGATCAAGGCCACCCGGGTCGAATCGTTGTTAGCGGTGGCCAGGCACCTGGTCAGCGTTTCGGGTGGTACGCCGCGCGCGCGAACTCCGGCGATGAACTGCGTAGTGCTTTCCGGATCTTCGGCGGGCGTGCAAAGTTCTGCCAGCGCCGCGTCGGCATTGATGCGCAGCAGCGCGATCGCGGCGCCCGCTCGCGAGCGGCCCAACGCGACCCGTTGCGCTTCATTGGCATCGGCCGCCGGCTGGCTGCGGACAATTGCTTGCAGAGCGGCGATGACGGCGGGTGTTGGTTCCGGGGCGCCGGCCACATGGGCCGAAGCTACCTCGTTTTGCAGCGTAGGCAGCAACACCGCGAACTGCTCGGCGTCGGCCTGGCTGACGGCGGCCGCGAGCAATTGGGGCCGCGCACCAGCCCAAGCAGCCAGCGCCGCGGTGGCCGCCCCGCGAACTTCACTCGACGACGCATCGCTAAACGCCCGATAGAGCTCATCGAGCAATCGCGGGCCAACCGGCTGCAAATCTGTCCGCAACTCGCGTTGACGATCGACGCCCTTGGTCAATAGCGTCTTTGCCAGGAAGACGCCGTCGCTTTCCGTCCAATGATCGGACTGGGGCTGATAGCCGGCGAGCGCCAGCCCGGCGCGAAAGCGAACCGCCGCATCGCCCTGCTCGTCGTGCAGGGTCTGCCATAGCCGCTCGACGAACGACGCCGCATACGGTTGCAAGCGATCTCGCAGCACGGGAAAGTCGTCGTGCTTGCAGGCCAGCAGCGCCTCGACCAGGTCATCCAGCCGTGTCGGATCATCTTCGAGCAAGGCCAGATCGAGGCGTAACCGTTCTTCAGCCTGCAAATCACCGCGGGCACGCAGGGCGCGCAACCGCGGCATCACTTCGCTGCGAAACGGCCGCAGGTTTTCGAGAATGAGCGGTATGGCGGCGGGTTCGGCCTTGCAGAGCAATTCGATCTGCGCCAAGGCGCGCTGCTGATGCGCCTCGTCGGTTTGCAAGCGGGCGCGATTGACCAGCCAACTGGCAGCCAGCGCGATGACGGTTACCATCACCAGCGAAGCCGCGGCGGCCCGCGTCCACGTGCGATGCCGCCGCGCCCAGCGGGCCAGGCGCTCGAAACCGCCGTCGTGACGCGCCGAAACGGGCGCGTCGCCCAGCCAGTTTTCGATATCGACGGCCAAGGCCCGGGCCGATGGATAGCGGTCGCCCGGCTCCAGCGCCATCGCCTTGAGGCAAACGGCTTCCAGAGCGCGCGGCGCGGTCGGACAGACCTTTCGGGGCGGCGGAAACTGCCCATTGAGAATCGACGCGCGGATGGCCGCGAAATCGTCGCCCTCGAACGCCGGCCGATTGGTCAACAGCGTGTAAAGCGTGGCGCCCAAGCTGTAAACATCGCTGGCCGGTCCCAGCAAGTCGAGTGCGCCGGCGGCTTGTTCGGGACTCATGAACGCGGGCGTGCCCACGGCGCTACCCAGCCGCGTTTCGGGCGTGCTGCCCGACTGCGGGGCCAAGAGCGGCTCGGCACATTCGGCGGGCAGCGGGCTTTCGGCCCGCGCGGCGGTTTTGGCCAGCCCCCAGTCAACCACCAATGTTTCGCCATAAGGACCGAGCATGATATTGGACGGCTTTAGATCGCGGTGCAGCACACCGCGGCTATGGGCATAATCGACGGCGTCGCAGACATCGATGAACGACCGCAGCAGCTTGCGCAGCCGCAGCTCGTGCTCGTCGCTATCGCACGGCGTCGCGTGAAACCGCCGGATGGCGTCTTCCAAACTATCGCCCTGCACCAACCGCATCGCATAAAAAGGCCGCCCGTCGGGCCATTGCCCCAAGCTATAGACCGGTACGACGCCGGGATGCTCAAGACTGCCGGTGACTTCGGCTTCGAGCAAAAAGCGGGCGCGGCTTTCCGGCTGATCGGCCAACCGCGGATGAATCTCTTTCAGGGCCACCTGCCGGTGCAGCTCGCGATCGAGCGCGATCGACACTTGCCCTAAGCCGCCCGAGGCGTGCAGCCGCACCACCTCAAATCGCCCCCCAGACGCATCGGCCGCCGGTGCGGCCAAGCCAGCGGCACTTGCACCGGCCGGCAGCGGCGTGGCCAGGTCGTCGGGCAAGACGGTGGCATAGAGCGAATCGAACGTCTGAGACATGGCAGGCTCCGGCTGGCGCGAGTCGATGGCCAAAGACACCGATGGCCAGAGACACGCAAACATAGCACCCGCCGGTCAGGCAGACCGTCGCGGGCAGACACGGTTGGCAGATTGGGTACAACCGGAAAAGGCGGAACCCGTTGGCCGTACTGGGCAGGCGCGTCTGGCCGATGACCGGCCGGTAATCTCGCGATTGCGGCGTTCGTACGGCGACCTTCCCAGGTCGCCCACCCGGGAACAATTTGAAGCCGCATGGACGACCTAGGAAGGTCATCCTACGAGCCGGTAACCGGTCTTGCTCATCAAAATTGATCAGGCGACGGGCAGAGTTACCGCGCGAGCCGCGCGTGCAACTCGTCTACCACGCGCTGCCAATCGTCCACCGGCTGATTGAGCAGGGTGCGGCAAATATCGCGGATCACGCCGCGCCGGTCTTCATCCGTCAAATAGTCGATCTGGCTTTTGCCATCGAGCCGCGCCCAGGCACAGCCCGCGAAGTTCATCACGGCCCGCCGCCGCAACGCGTGCCAAAGGTCGTCTGCGACGACTTGCCGCAACTCAGTCTGATACGCGGTCCAAAACCGCGTGGTCAACGCCAGGTAGGCTCGGTGACCCGGAGCGTGATACGCCGCCTTGAGCACCAGATGACTCAGAAAGAACCCCAGGTCGAAGGCGGGGTCGCCGAAGTGGCCGGTCTCGAAGTCGACCAGCAACAAACCGCTGTCATAGACCAGCAGGTTTTTCGGGCTGAAATCGGCATGTACCAGGCAATGCCTCTCAGCCAGCACCCGCTCGATCAACCGCTCGAAGACCGGCGCATCGTTGGGGCAAATCCGTGCTACCTGCCGGTAATAGGGATCGAGCCGCAGTTCATCAAACAGTCGCCGGTCGTCGAGCTGCGCTGCCACCTGGGCGTCGTGCCAGGTGCCGGCGTGTAGGCGGC
>DASVHB010000016.1:0-10616 GCA_036379195.1 Pirellulales bacterium | reverse complement strand
GTTCGCGGCCGGAATGCCGCCGGCGCCGACGACCAGCAAGGCCGTTTCCGATCTCGGCGGCGGCGAATCTTGCACTGCCGCCCGTGCTTGCCGCGATGCCCAGCCCACCACGTACTCCGAGGTGGCAAACGGCGAACTTTGCAAGAACGCCGTGGTCGGCCAGCGCGTTTGAGCCCAACGGAGCAGCCCGCTGAGATCGGCGAAAAATGGTTCTTCCAGACCGATCGAAAGCGCTACGGATACGACGTGCGTCGGACGGCGCGCTACGAGGGCGGCCAGAGCGGCCCGCGTGTCGGCCCCCGGCGCGCCGACGCGGGCATCGACGGTGCTCGAAAGGCGGCCAGCCAATTCCGCTTCGCCCGCATATTTCTCCGGGGCGACAATCAACAGACCGCCGCCCGTCGTTGTCGGCTTGAGACCAGCGGTCGTTGGAGCTTGGCCGGTCATTTCACGGAATCGGATTGTGACAGGAGACCAGGCTGGTACCGCCCGGAAACATGGCCTCGATCTGTAGCAGAGGGATCAGGGCTGGCACACCTTCCATGACATCGTCGCGCGTGAGCACCGCCTTGGCCAGCTCCGCACATTCGTCGACCGTGCGACCATCGCGGGCGGCTTCCAAGATGGCCTCGGAAATCAGCGCAACCGCCTCGGGATGGTTGAGCTTGAGTCCACGCGACTTGCGTTTGCGCGCGAGCTCAGCAACGACGAAAACCGAAAGTTTGTCGAGTTCACGCGGCGTAAGATTCATGGTCCGCAGCTCCTCGCAGGTATCCTAGCGTTATTCCCGATTTAAGCCAAGAATCGTACAACCTCCAAGCTCACCGCTTTCGGTGGTCAGCACATCGCTCCTGCGCCAAGATTGCCAGGGCGTGGGCGGTGGCGGCTTGCGACACCACCGGTCCTAGCCGCTCGGCGAGCGAGATGAGGTTGGCGTCGATGGCCAGTTTCTTCAGCAGCCGCCTCGCAACAAATTCGCCTTGCCCCGCGACGACCACCGCCGCGGGCCGCTCGGCCATGCGGCGCAGCACTGTCTGAGCCGCGATCGCAAGCTTCGATAATTGCGTGCGTGCAATCGATACGGCGGCCGTCTGCGCGTCGGTGTCGTCGAACATCGTTCGATCGGCGCAGATTTGCCGCGCCAGGCGATCACGGGCAAACGCTCGAGCGGCGGGACGACCGTCGGCTGTGTGGCAATGGTCGGCGTTGTCGGACAAATCGCCCAACGTCAGATATACGTCCAGCATTGTGGCAAACACTTCCTGGGCCACCGGCACTTGCCGGCCCCGCCACGGCAGCGCCGACACCACCGCGCAAACAGGGCTGCGCACCACGCCGGTATAGACGAGTTCGCCGCTTGCGAGGCGTTCGGGGTCGGTTGTCGCGGCGGCGGCAGGCTGGCCGTCGACCAGTGGAATGATGTCGCACGTAGTCGAGCCCAGGTCGATGAGCAAGCCTGCTCCGTGGGGAGCGAGGTGGCCAGCGAATCGCGCCAGGGCGTGCCAATTGGCCGCGGCCACGGCGAGGGGAGCGTCGCGGGCCTCGTCGGGGGCCAGCAGCCGGCCATCGGTCGCATAGATCAAGACTCGCCGGTCGGCGGCGATTTGCTTCACCGCCCACACGATCTGAGCGACGCCCTCGGCTTTCGTCTGGAAGCAATCTGCCAGTTCGCCCGTCATCGTCACGGCCAGGATGTCGGCCTGGGGCGACTCGGCCAGCAGCGAACGCAGCGCGTCAGGCAGCTCACCGGGCTGCCGCCAAAGCGGAAAGAATCGCGAGGCGGCGAAGCCCAGCCCATCGGCCGCCTTGAGGTTGGCGCCGCCGATATCGAGAGCCAGGATTTTGGATTCAGCTCTTGTCATCGTTCGCAGGTCGTCTCCGCAGGTGTTTTTCTCGCCTGCGGCGGCTTTCGTCAACCGGTTTTCACGATCCTGGGCCGGGCCACTTTGGCCTAGGACCACCGGCGGCGGCTTGGTACATTGCAGTGGGCGAGGTCGCCGTCGGAGGGCATGCATGCCCAGCATTTCTTCATGTCCCGAGTGCCATCGGGACCTCACGATCCCGGATTTAGACGTTCCGGATCGTCGCTTGCGCTGTCCGCTTTGCGATGCACAGTTCCCGGCGGAACGCATTTTGGCCGATAGTGTTGCGTTCCCGCCGCTAGCGGTGGTTGTCGACGAAGTCGCTGGCAGTGTGTGGGCGCCCCATTCGCCCGATGTGGCCGACTCAGGCTTGCATCCGCAGGATACTGAAGCGCTTAGCCCGGTCGCCCAGCCTTCGGACGTTGCCGAACTTCCGCCAGCCTACGAGAGCGGACCGCCGCCCGCTGACAGCCCCTGGCCGCACCGCGAGTCGCCCGAAATAGTGGCCACGGCCCCGCCCGCCGCCGAGAATTCCATCGGATCTGCCGAGCACGATGAGGGCGAAATCGATGTGGCGATCGAAGACGACCAGGCATCGGTTCTGGCCCCGAACGATGGCGTTCTTTCGCGCAACGAAAGACGCCACGATGAATCTGGCGTAGACGCTCTGGGCGATGTGACCGTCAGCACCGGCGCGGCATCATCGGCGATCGAAGTCGAGCGTCCGTCGTTTCGAGTAGCCGCGCAACCACGCCGCAGGGTTTCGGCCTCGGGGGCGATCGTCCAGTTGTTCGGCATGGCGGCCGGCGGGGCCGTGGGCCTGGCGATCGGCTATTGGATTCTGCTCTGGCTCAACCCGCGGGCCGACTTTTTGGAGCTGCGCGGAAAGTTGCCCGGCTGGATGATGCCTGGCGGCCGTCAGCACTCCTCGCTCGAGCATACCCCCGCGGCGAGTCCGACCGGGGACGCTCCCGCTTCGCAACGCTTGCTGGCCGGTCTGATCGATGACGCCGATGCTCCCCTTGCTGGCGAAAGCCCGTCGCTCGACGCCGTTCAACCGGCGGACTTTACGCAAACCGAGCCAACCGATCTCGCCGATCGCAAGCCCCCTGCCGAGCCGCCGCTGGATCAACCAACGCCGCCGCTGGTCGGGCCACGCGGGTTCACGCCGCACGAATCGACCGAGCTCAAGTCTGCGATTGAGGCCGCGACGCTGGCGCTGCGCTGCGAGCAATGCCGGGCAAAACAGTCGCCGCATCGAGCCGCCGCCGCCGTGGCGTCTTCGGACCCTGATGCCAGCAACCCTCCGGCTCGCAAAACACCGCGCTGCGAACACTGTCGCGGCACAGGCGTCGGCAGCATCACCGCGCCGGTTTTCGAGCGGCTCTGCCAACTGGCCGAGACGGCCACCTTCGCACATCTCGACAACGCCGATGACGCTGCCCGCGATGGATACCGCAATGCGGCGCAAGACCTGATGTTGCTGGTCGGCGCCGACCGCGCCCGCGGCGAGGTGATTGGCCGCCTTGCCGCAGACCGGCTCGACAACAGCCAGCGACCCTCCAACGGCGTCATTCTCTGCGGCTCGGTTGCGCAGGCTGGTTATCACGGCGAAATGTACGTTATGCGGATCGTGCTGTCGGGCATTGCTCGCACGGTGACGGTGGTGAGCCGCGATGCGCCACAGCCGCCTTTTGGCCAGCGTGATCACGTGCTCATTCTGGGCAGCATCATCGACAGCCCAGCCAACAATCTGGCCGGCTACGAGGGTGACGAGCCGCAAGTTATCTGGGGCGGGGTGCCCTTCAAGCTCACCCGGCCGGGCAATTGAGACGGGGCTAGGGGTTGGGGGCTAGGGGTTGGGGGTTCGGGGTTGGGGAGTAGGGAACCCACGGTTCCTGTCTGATTCGCCACCGTTGGCCCACATTGCGCCTCACCCCCGGAGCCGCCGAACAGCGCGCCCCATACCAACCCGAGTCGTAAGAGAGGTAAGTCGGGTTCTCGTCCTCGCTTACGCTTCGCGCTTGGTGTGGTCCAGTCGTCAGTCCCCAGTCCTCTTTCCGGTATTGTCCTAAAGTTGAGTTGGTCATCCTCACAAACCCGAAGCGCAAGCGAGGAAATGCCTGATTCTGCCTCACTTGCGCTTCGGGCTTGTGTCTCGACGACATCGGCCAACTCACTATTAGGACACCACCCTCTTTCCTCCCCGCTTGCATTCCGGCTCGACAGCCCTTACAATCTCCCTTATTGAGTTTGAGACGCTGTCGCAACTAGGTTCGCCGATGCTAGCAGTGAACGACGTATCCGAGCTTATTCCTTTGAGCCAGCTTGGCGCGGGTTGCTGCGCCATCATCGCCGCCGTGCTGGGCGGCGCCGAACAAGTCCATCGGTTGCATGAAATGGGCCTGCGTCACGGCGCACCCATCGAGATGGTGCAACCTGGCGCTCCCTGCATTCTCAAGCTGGGCAATCAGCGGCTGGGTTTCCGGGCCGACGAATTGCTGAGCGTGCTGGTCAAGCCGGGAATCAATGTGGGGATCGCCGTGTGAGCCGTCTGGCCGACTTGCCCATCGGGTCGCGAGCGCGGGTGTCGCACGTAGCCGGCGATGGCGAAGTCTCAGCTCGGCTTTTAGAAATGGGACTGACGCCCGGTGTCGAGGTGCTGCTCGTCGGCCGAGCGCCGTTGGGCGACCCTCTGGAACTGGAGCTGCGCGGCTATCGGCTCAGCTTGCGAAAGGCCGAAGCCGCCGGCGTCGAAGTCGAGTTGGTGTAGCCCGCAAGTCAGGATTTCGGGCCTGACAACAATCGCTCTCTACCATGTCCGCCTCGACGATCTCTGCCCGCACGTTGACGGTCGCCCTGATCGGCAACCCCAACACGGGCAAATCGACGCTCTTCAACGCGCTGGCCGGCGTGCGGCAGCGCGTCGGGAATTATCCGGGCGTGACCGTCGAAAAAAAGCTCGGCCAAATGCAGCATGGCGAACAGCGTTTCGTGCTGATCGATCTGCCGGGCACTTATAGCCTGGCGCCGCGCTCGCCCGACGAGATGGTGGCCGTCGATGTTTTGCTGGGCCGGCGCGATGACGCGCCGGCGATCGACGTGGTGCTGTGCATCGTCGACGCCAGCAACCTGGAGCGAAATCTCTATCTAGTGAGCCAGGCGTTGGAGCTGGGCCTACCCACCGTGGTGGCGTTGAACATGGTCGACGTGGCCGAGCAGCGCGGCATAGCCATCGACGCGGCGCTGCTCGCGCGGCGTCTGGCGGTGCCCGTCGTCGAGATTCAAGCCAACCGCCGCCGCGGTATCGAAGCGCTGAAAGCGGCGCTCGAGCAAGCGGCCACGAAGCAGCGAGCGGCGGCCGCCAGTCCGTTTCCCGAAGCGTTCTGTCAGGAAGTCGATCGGCTCGCCGCGTTGGTCAATGAGCATCGCCGCGAGCGGGGCGAGCCGGCGCTGCCGCGGGCGCTGGTCGAGCGGTTGTTGCTCGACACGTCGGGCTATCTGGAAGGGCATTTACTCCCGGCGAATCCGCGGAAGGAAGGTTCGACGGTATCGGCGGCCAATGAGTTGCGTGCCGCCCGGCTGCGGTTGCATGCGGCGGGCCTGGCGGTGCCCGGCGTTGAGGCGATGGTTCGCTACCGCGGAATTGGCGAAGTGCTGGAGGGCGTTGTCACGCGGCCCGCCGCGCGGCCGCGCACCTTTAGCGACCGGCTCGACCGCCTGCTGACGCACCGGCTGTGGGGATCGCTGTTCTTTCTGCTGATGATGGTGGTCGTCTTCCAGTCGGTGTTTCGCGCGGCCGAGTGGCCCATGAGCTGGATCGAGTCGGGCACCGGCGCGATGAGCGAATGGGTGGCCAGTCACATGGCCGACGGCGCCCTGCGCAGCCTGCTCATCAAGGGTCTCATCGGCGGCGTGGGCGGCGTGCTGATCTTTCTGCCGCAGATCATGATCTTGTTTTTCTTTATCGCCATTTTGGAAGACTGCGGCTACATGGCCCGCGCGGCCTACCTGATGGACAAGTTGATGGCCCGCGTCGGGCTGAGCGGCAAGTCGTTCATCCCGCTGCTCTCGTCCTTCGCGTGCGCCATACCCGGCGTGATGGCCACCCGCGTCATCGAGAACCGCCGCGACCGGCTGACCACCATCCTGGTGGCACCGCTGATGAGCTGCAGCGCGCGATTGCCGGTCTATACGCTTTTGATCGCGGCGTTCATTCCGGCGCGTTCGTATCTGGGCGGGCTGATCGGTCTGCAAGGTCTGACGATGACCGCCATGTATCTGATCGGCATCGTGACGGCCGCGGCGGTGGCCTGGCTCTTGAAGCGCACCTTGCTGCGCGGCCCCACGCCGCCCTTTGTGATGGAGCTGCCCACCTATAAATGGCCGGCGGCGGGCACGGTGCTTTACCGCATGATCGAACGCGGCTGGGCCTTTGTGCGCCGGGCGGGCACGCTGGTGGTGGCGGTTTCGATCGTCGTTTGGGCGGCGCTCTATTACCCGCACAGCGCCGAGGTTGAAGCGCCCTTCGAAGCGCGCAAGCAGGCCATCGAAAACCAGCTCGCGGCTGCGCCACCCGACGATCCAGAGCGCGACGACCTGCTGCGCGAGCGGGCGCGGCTCGATCATGAAATCGCGGGCGCCTACAATCGGCAGAGCATCTTGGGCCGGTTCGGGCGCTGGCTCGAGCCCGCGGTGCGGCCGTTGGGTTGGGACTGGCGAATTGGCTCGGCGGTCTTGGCGTCGTTTCCCGCCCGAGAGGTTGTGGTGGCCACGCTGGGCATCATTTACAATTTGGGTGAGGAACTCGATCTGGAAAACGACGACGATCAGAACCGCCTGCAAGAAGTGCTGCGCCAAGCGCATTGGGAAGACACCGGGCAGCCGGTGTTCAACGTTCCGGTGGCGTTGTCGATCATGGTGTTTTTCGCATTATGTGCGCAGTGCGCGTCGACGCTGGTGATCATCAAGCGCGAGACAAACAGTTGGGGCTGGCCGTTATTTACGTTTGGCTATATGACCACGTTGGCCTACCTGGCGGCGCTGGTGACGTACCAGGTGGGGATGTTGTTGCCTGGAAGCTAACGCGGATGCGGCATCGTAGCAGGCACACTCCGTGTGCCGCAGCTTCATTTGAACAATCGTCGAACGACGAATGAGACAACGATTCGGTTGAAGGGGTAAACGGCACGGGCCAAGCGCTCTGGTGGAAAGCAACGGCACACGGAGTGTGCCTGCTACGTTGGCGATGCCTCGGCGCGTTGAGCTTGGAGTGCGGAATTCGGAGTGAGCGAATGATTCCGCGTGCAACGTAATTGCAGCCGAGAGCTTGCACCGGACGGGCAGCGGAGTTTAACCGTGGGGCGCCAGCCCGCGGAAAGCACTCCGCGGCGGGATGACGACAGATACTCAAGACGCGTCATTATAACTTCGTTACGATGGAATTCTCCTGGCAAGACATCACCGCCTTGACTCTCGTGTCGCTTGCGACCGGCTATCTCGTGCTGCGCGGCTGGCGATTGTTCTTTGCCCGCCGCGGCGGCCAGGGCTGTTCTAGTTGCGGTGGCTGCTCCGGCGCGCCGACTGCCGAGCCATCGCTGATTTCACTGAATCTCACGCCACCGGGCGCGTCGATGCATCGCCCAACATCGTAAATGTCGAATAACTAGCCATCAGACGGCTGACCCATGCGACGCAAACCGCTGATCGCCGTGCTTGCGGGCGCCGGAGGCGCGGCGGCGGGGGCGCTGTTTAGCTTGGTCAGCCTGCGAGTGATCGGCTCGCTCGCCGAACAAGGCGCCTGGCTGCTCGGACTCAGTGCGGGGTTGGGGGCATTTGCCGGGGCGTCGATCGGCTGGATCTGCACGGCCACGCAAGCCCGCACCGGCGGCCGTCCCGCCCAAACGCTGGCCGTGGTCGCCGTTGCCTTTCTTGTGGGCATCGTCGTTGCGCGGCGATGGTTTGGCCATGCGCCCGGCGGAATGCAGTTGTTGCTGGCCGTGGCCGGCGCGGTTGCTGCCTCGCTCGCGTTGCGACTAAAGGCGCGCCTGACCTCTCCGGCCAGCGCCGAGCCACGTCAGCCCCGCTCGTGGCGGTTTCAATTCACGCTGGCCACGCTGCTCAGCATGCTCACGCTCGTCAGCATCGGCTTGGCCCTCTACGTGCGCGGCCCCATTCGCCGCAATCAGGTGGCCAAAGAAATCGTACGCACGGGTGGCCGCGTCCGCTACGGCAGCCAAGCGCCCTATTGGGTCGTCGATCTCTTGGGCGACGTCTCACGCGGATTTGTCAGCACAGTGACCGAGGTTTACGCGAAAGTCCAGGACGATAGCGACCTGGCGCGCTTAGCTGTTTTTCCTCAGATTCACTCCTTGCACCTGGAGGGAAACGGCATTTCGGACGACGGCCTCAAGTACGTAGGCAATTTATACTCGCTGGAAGAACTCGACTTAGGCGGCTTGAGCGTCGGCGACGCCGGGATCGAGCACCTACTTAACCTCAACCAACTCCGTTTCGTGAATCTGCCAAGCGGCATTTCCGGAAACGGCCTGGCGAGACTGGCGTCCTTGCCAAACCTGGAAAGCCTCTGGATCAACCAAGGCCGAATTGCAGATGATGATTTGCGTTGCTTGGCATCGTTAACCCACCTCCGTCAACTTTGGTTTTGGCAGACCGCGATCACCGACGATCAATTAAGAAGCGTCGGCAAACTTAAATCGCTGGAATGCCTATGGCTCGACAACGCACCCATTTCCGACGCCGGCCTGGCCAGACTACGGGGGCTTACCCGGCTCAAGGAACTTCATCTGGCAGGAACGAATATTACTGATGCCGGCCTGAAACATCTACACGCGATGGCGCAACTGGAATCACTCGATTTATCGCGGACGCAAGTGACGGGCAACGGCTTCGCGCAGCTCGACTCGCTTGGCCAGCTTCGGGTGCTACGTCTCGGCGCCTGCCCGGTGACCGATAAGGGCCTTGGTTTTGTCGGTCGTTTTTCAACCTTGCAAGATCTTGATCTAGAACGAACCCATATAACGGACGACGGCTTGATTGGCCTTCAACCGCTGCGAAAGCTCTACCGCCTGGTGGTCTCATCGAATCCCGCCATCAGCGATGCGGGGCTCGTGCATTTGGAGCCGCTCGCGGATATGGTTTATTTCGAGAGTGCAAATACGCTCGTGACATCAGCGGCCCTCGCTCGGCTCGAAAAAGTCTGGGAACAGTGCCGGCGGAAAAACGAAGGGATGCTAAGTAAGGCCTCGCCATGATTTTTTCGATCGATCATCGCGCGCTGGCGCGGCGCGCCTTTTTAAGCCGCGCGGCGGGCGGACTGGGCGCCATCGCCCTGGCCACGCTGCTGAACGAACAGCGCGGCTCGGCCGCCGATGCCTGCGCAACCGGCGGGCTGCCGGGCTTGCCGCATTTTGCGCCACGGGCGAAACGAGTGATCTACCTGTTTCAGTCGGGCGCGCCCTCGCAGCTCGATTTGTTCGACTACAAGCCCCGGCTGGCCGAACTGCGAGGCAGCGAGCTGCCCGACTCGATCCGCCGCGGCCAACGCCTGACCGGCATGACCGCCGCGCAGGCCAGCTTTCCGGTGGCCGCCAGCAAATTCAAGTTCGCCCAGCATGGTCAGAGCGGCGCGTGGCTCAGCGAGCTGCTGCCGCACACCGCCCGCATCGCCGATCGGCTCACGTTCATCAAGTCGATGCACACCGAGGCCATCAACCACGATCCGGCGGTGACCTTTTTTCAAACCGGCGCCCAACTGGCCGGGCGGCCCAGCATCGGCGCGTGGTTGGCCTATGGCCTGGGCAGCGAGAACCAAGATCTGCCCGCCTTCGTGGCCATGATCTCGCAGGGCAGCGGCAACCCGAACGACCAGCCGCTCTACGACCGGCTGTGGGGCAGCGGTTTTTTGCCCACCAAGTATCAAGGCATCAAATTCCGCTCGACGGGCGACCCGGTGCTGTTTCTTTCCAACCCGCCCGGCGTCGACGCGCCCACCCGCCGCCGCATGCTCGACGACATCGGGCTGCTCAATCGGCTGAAGCTCGACGAACATGGCGATCCCGAGATCGCCACTCGCATCGCGCAGTATGAATTGGCCTATCGCATGCAAACGTCGGTGCCCGAACTCGCCGATGTCTCGAACGAGCCAGAGCACGTCTTCCAGCTCTACGGGGCCGACTCGCGGCGGCCGGGCACCTTCGCCGCCAATTGCCTTTTGGCCCGGCGGCTGGTGGAGCGCGGCGTGCGGTTCGTGCAACTGTTTCATCGCGGCTGGGACCAGCACGTCAAGCTGCCCGAACAAATTGTCGGGCAGTGCCGCGACACCGATCGGGCGTCGGCGGCGCTCGTCGCCGACCTGGAACAGCGCGGTCTGCTCGACGACACGCTCGTCGTCTGGGGCGGCGAATTCGGCCGCACCGTCTATTGCCAGGGAAAGTTGACGGCCAGCGACTATGGCCGCGACCATCATCCGCGCTCGTTCACGCTATGGCTGGCCGGGGCCGGCATCAAACCGGGCATCAGTTACGGGGCGACCGACGACTATGGCTACAACATCGCCGACAACCCCGTACACGTTCACGACCTGCACGCCACGCTGCTGCACTGCCTGGGCATCGACCACACGCGGTTGACCTACCGCTTCCAGGGCCGCGATCACCGGCTCACCGACGTGGCGGGCGAAGTGGTGCGAGCGCTGCTGAGCTGACCTGGTATTCATCAGCCCCGTGGTGTCCG
>DASVHB010000015.1:0-3054 GCA_036379195.1 Pirellulales bacterium | reverse complement strand
GAGCCGCTCGATCGCCAGCCAGAAGCAGACGAACAGCGCGGGAAGCATCGGCAACATCAAGCGGGCGCCGGTGGCAATGGCGTGGGCGACCAACAGCGCCACGAAAAACGGCAGGCACCACGCCAATACGTCGTCTTGTCGCCGCACCCAACGCCACCAGCCCACGCTGAGAAGCAGCACGAACGGCACGTGCAGCAGCAGGTTGATATCGGTCCAGTCGCCGGGAGCGCCGTGTGTTTTGAACATGCCGGGAATGCAGAGACGCCCGATATCGCTGACGCAAATCTGCAAGCCCCGCGCATAGCTGGGCAGCAGGTCATCGGCGGCCTCGCGGAACTCATCGAGATAAGTGCGGTCGTTACCGCCGGCGGTCGCGCGTTCGTGCGCGGCCACCAAGGCGACGGGTACGGTGGTGGCAATGCCGATCAACAAAGACGCTATCGCTGCGCGGGGCCACGCCAGCGCGCCGCGGCGCGCGGCCAGGCAGGTCGCCGTAAGGCACGCGGGACCAAGCACGATGCCCACGGGCCGGACCAGGCACACGGCAATGGCCAAAACACTGGCGATCAGGAGCCGTGCGGCGAACCCGAGCGTGCTTTTCGCCTCGAAGGCAGCGCGTAGTGCGATCACCGTCCAAACCAGGAAGCACATGAACGCCACCTCGCTAAGCGGACGGCGGTAGTGTACCCAGAGGGCATGGTTGATTACGGTCAAACTCGTGATCCAGACCGCCGCCTCTCCGACCACGCCGCGGCTCCAGCGATAAACGCCCAGCATGAAAGCTACCACCAGCAGCCATTGGCAAATCGCCAGGGCAACGAACGGCCGATCGGCTAGCCAGAACGCCGGGCTGATCAATAGCGGATAGCCCGGCGAAAACCAGAGATGCTCGCTTCCTAGATTGGTCGGCCCAGTGCCTCGCGCGATGCTTCGCGCAATCGAGAGATACGAATGCGAATCGTCGCTGGCATACCACCAGCGACCGATCTGCGCGGCCATCACCGCGGCCAGCATCGCCAAGACCAGCCGGGGCCGAGCCTCGGCGCCGAGCATCAGCCGTTCGATATTTGGGCGGCGCACGCCAACTGAGGCAACCAAAAGCATGCCGGTTCCCAATCGTGATCCTTTGCCGTGGCACTGCGGAAGCAAGGCATTAGAATGTAGCAATCTGGCTTAGCCGGCATAGACCGGTCTTTCGTAACCGCGGCAGCGCGTAGGAAGCGTAAATGTCTAAGACATCAAAGAAAATCTTGCTCCTGGCGGGCGACTTCGTCGAAGACTACGAGGTCATGGTGCCCTTCCAAATGTTGTTGCTGGTCGGCCATCAGGTCGACGCCGTGTGCCCTGACAAAAAGGCGGGCGATGTAGTGGCCACCGCCATCCACGACTTCGACGGCTATCAAACCTACAGCGAGAAACGCGGACACAATTTCCGCCTGACCGCCGATTTCGACGCCGTCAAGCCGGAGAGCTACGACGCACTGGTGCTGCCCGGCGGGCGGGCGCCGGAATACCTGCGGCTCAATCCGCGGGTGATCGAAATCGTGCGCCACTTCGCCAACGCCCGCAATCCGATCGCCGCGCTGTGTCACGGGCCGCAGCTTTTGGCGGCGGCGGGGGTGCTCAAGGGCCGCGCCTGCACGGCCTATCCCGCCTTGCGACCTGAAATGGCCGCCTGCGGCGCCAGTTGGATCGAGCCAAGCGCCGGTTTGGATAGCGCACACGTCGATGGCAACCTGGTGACCGCGCCTGCCTGGCCTGCCCATCCCGCCTGGATCAGAGCGTTTCTCGAGGTGCTTGGCACGCCCGTCTAACTGGCCTTTACCCAATCGCCGGTTCTCGGCAGAATACCGCCTCGACAAACCTCCCTTTTCCTTCGTTCTTTTGCCCGTCAAAAACTCGTCGGCACGCGCCTGTGCCGCCGCCGATCACGCGGTCAAGGAAGACCACGCCGAGCAGCAAGGAGCGCAAACGTGAAACAGTTTCTGTCGTGGGCCACGCTGTTGGCCGTCCTGGCGTCGATGAATCTCACCGCCGCGCGGGCCGTGGCCCAGCAGCGGCCGGCGCCGCAGATCGCGTTGATCGATCTGGGGTATATCTTTTCGCAGCACGTCCGCTTCAAGCAACTGACGGAAGAGCTGCGGCGCGACATCGAATCCGCTGAGAATGAGCTCCGCGCCAACAAGCAGCAATTGCAGAAAATGGTCGAGCAGCTCGACGAATTCAGCAAGGGATCGCCCGACTACAAGCAGCACGAAGAAGACGTCGTGAAGCGCGAATCTGAATTGCGAGTCCAGGTGGGAATGCAAAAGCGCGACTTCAACGAAAAAGAAGCCCGTATCTATTACACCATCTACAAAGAGGTGATGGATCAGGTGCGGTATTATGCCGATAAGCACGGCATTCTGCTGGTCATGCAGTTCAGCGGCGAACCCGTCGATGAGAGCGACCCGGGCAGTATCAAGCAAAGCCTCTCGAAACAGGTCCTGCACCACAATCCGGCGATCGACATCACGCCGATCATTCTCGATGCCGTGAATCCGCCGGTCCGGGCCAACCGTCAGAGCCCGCCTCTGACCAACCGCCCGCAGGGACCACCGCGGGTGGGCGTGCCCGCCAAACGGTAGCCAATTTCGTAATCGACAGCAGTGATGTATATGGCAATTCGTGCCGCATGAGGTGGCACGTTCGACCGCACCAGGAACTATGTTGAACCGCTTCAAGGATGATTCGCGGCGCTCGTTGCACGTACCCCGCCGGCAGCAGACGATCGCGCGGCCCGCGGTGGTGGAAGGTTTTGGCTATTGGAGCGGCATTGACGCGCGGGTCGAGTTTCGACCGGCCCCGCCCGACTCGGGCATTGTCTTTGTGCGTGGCGACCTGACGCGGCCCGTGCGGATTCGCGCGGTGGTGGCCAACCGCGTCGACACGCCCCGCCGCACCACGCTGCGCAGCGGCGGCGCCAGCGTTGAGATGGTCGAGCATATCATGGCGGCGCTGGGCGGTTTGGAGATCGACAATTGCGAAGTCTGGGTGAACGCCACCGAAATGCCC
>DASVHB010000014.1:0-2672 GCA_036379195.1 Pirellulales bacterium | reverse complement strand
GGCCACAGCGGCAGCCCCACCGTGAGCAACAATAGCCAAGGGAGCAACATTGAAATTTACGCCCCGTAAAAGCTGATGGCTCGTCCGCAGAAGCTGTGGGTGGTTGCGCCGTCAAAAGTAGTTGGGACGTGCGTTTTCTTAGGCATGTCCGGGCAAATAAATGGCGCCATGATTCCGTACTCGGATTTACGCGTGTTATGTTGGCCCTTGCCTGGTGAAACAGAGTCAGCTCGATCGCGCTCATTCGAGTGGGGCGCGGCGGCCCGCGAGCCAGGTTTCCATAATCAACACGGCCAGCGCGGCGGCGATCAACCAGCGCCAGACTTTCTGGCGGCTTTCCAGTTCGGTGTCTCGCTGCTGACGAACCTGCTCGGCCCGCTGCGAACGTGTGAACCGATCACCCAGCCGCACGCCCAACTGCTCCAACTGCTCGATGTCCATCGGCTCGGTCACGCTTTCAGCCGGCGATAAGTTCACCGCAAATCTATAATCATCGGAACTGTCGAGCATGCGATAAATGCCCGGTGAATCTGTTTGGTCGAACGTCTGGCTGTCGCTTGTCAGGTTCACTCGGCTGCCGTCGGGTTTTTCCACAACGGTCGGCTGCGCCGCGCGGGGAGCGGGCAGAGGCGCCGCTTGATGCACCACCACGCCGGCACTTTCCAACGGTGGGCCACACGCCAGATCGACGACGGCCTGCATCAACGGCACAAACTTGCTCGAGAGGGCCAACTGGCTGTCGTCGGGCCGCCAGCCAGTGGTGAAAATGAATGCATGGCCCTCGCCGGTCGCGCGTTCGAGCATCGCGGGTGCGCCATTGTCGAACCACGCGACGGCCCGCGCCGTCGCCGGCTCGCCCAGTCGAACGGCCTGCCACCGCCAGAAATGGATCTTCGTAAAATCGCCATAACGCGGGTCGGCGAATTGCGAGAACAGCGGATGGCTGAAATCAATTTCGCCCAGCAACTGATAATGGTCGTTGCCGGACGGATCCTGACCATTCGCCGGTTCGGCAGCCTCGCTCGGAGCATCGGTAAGTTGCACGTCGTCCCACAGCTTTCGCAGCGATTCGGCCGTTTCGCGATCGACGAGCACGGCCAGCAACGTTCCGCCAGACTCCAGATATTGGCCGAGCTGCTCGCATCGGGCCGCGGTAACCGGCCGCGCTACCATCACCAACTGCGGCGAATCTGTGCCCGACGCGGTCAGCGGTCCGTCGTCGCTGGGCGAGCTGATCTCGACGCTTCGCACGCGGTCGTCGGCCAGCGCCAACCGCAGGTAGTATTGCAGGCCCTGCGGATCGTCGGGGGCATCGCGGCCGAGATAGACCAGCCGTACCTGCTGTTGCCGCGGCGGCGCCACGTAAAAGGTGTTGTCGAATTCCGCAATGTCGCCCGCGAGCACCACGCGATCGGCCGCCGGCGCATCGGGTCGCGGCAAGCGGACCACACGGCTTTGACCGGGCGGAACATAGATGGCGATCGCCTCATCGGTGGGCGACTGCGCCGCGCCGACAGCCCAGCGCAGCGTGAACTGATCGGCGAGCGAATCGGCGGAATTACTGACACGCACGCGCGGGGCTTCCGCGCCGGAGCGATTCTCGTCGGCGAGTACCTGGAGCGAGGCATTTCCCGGTTGATCGGGCGAGAGGGCATGCACCTGCACACGTACTTCGCGAGGCCACGGGTAGGCTTGCAATGCGTCGGTTTTCGAGCCGCGCTGCAGATCGCTGACAAGCACCAAATGCGGCTCGGCCGTCGGCGTCGCCGCGTCGTCGGCGCGCTGCAACTCGCCGGCCACCGCGACCAGCGCTGATCCCAGATCGGTCGAGCCCCAGGTAGGCGAAAGCTGGTCGAGCTGCGAACGGACCAGCTCGGCCTTGTTTGCCGGCGATGTCTGCGGGCCGGGGCTGAAATCGACGAGTGTTTTTAGTCGCTCATCGAACGTAAACAAGGCCACGTCGTCATTCGGACCGAGGTCGGCAAGGGTGTCTTCGATGATCGTTCGCGCCTGTTTCCAAAGATCGCCGCGTCGCATGCTGGCGCTGGTGTCGATCAGCAACGCGACGCGTCGGCTCGGAGCATCGCTCAGCGGCAGCAACGCCGACTTGCGCAAAAACGGTCGCGCAAATGCCAGGGCCAACAGTGCCAGGGCCACCAATCGCAGCAACAGCAGCAGCCAATGATCGACCCGGCTTCGCCGGGTAAGCCGGGGCGGCGAGGGCGACAGAAACATCAGCGAGCTGAACGCTTGCCGGCCGCGCGGGGTGCGGCGGATCAGGTGCAGCAGCAGCGGCAGTGAAAGAGCCGCCAGGCCGGCCAAATAGAGCGGCGTCAGCCAGCCCATGATCGCCTCCGGCGGCGTTGCGACCGCCGACCGCGTCGCAGCCGTGAATTCAAGAAGTCGAACAACACCAGCTCTAACGGCCGGTCGGTGGCGAGTTGGTGATAATCGATTCCCAGGCGGTTGCAGGTGCGAATGATCGCCGCCGCGTGCTCGGCAAATTGCTCCAGGTAGCGTTGCCGGGCCGCTTGCGGATCTACGTACAGTTGCCGCCCCGACTCCAAGTCTTCGAACTGAGCGGCGTCGTCGAAGCGAAAGTCGATCTCCGCCGGATCGAGCACGCGCAGCAGCATCACGTCGTGCCCGCGCGAACGCAAATATCCCAATTG
>DASVHB010000013.1:0-3822 GCA_036379195.1 Pirellulales bacterium | reverse complement strand
CCGGGCCACAGCCGAGGGCGGCTGTGCCACATCATCTATGCCAGCAACTCATGATGAGGAGACTGCACTGCCCATTGATAATCGCTTTTTTAGGGAGATGAGGGGATGACGAGCGGAGATGGGGAGATGTAAGAGGGGAATGGGAGAGGCGCTTTTTTAGTCATCTCCTTATCTCTCTACGTATCCCCCTATCCCCACCCCCTATCCCCGACCCCTTGGCCGGACGAGTTCGATGGGGCATATTGGCGGCTTGGATGAGGCAACCGAACCAATCTCCCGACGAAGGCACGCCATGCAACGAGCGTTTTGGGTCGCAGTGTTTCTGTTCGCGTCTGATGTCACCTGGTTGCGGGCCGACGAAGGCATGTGGCTAATCAACGAACCGCCCCGAAAGCTGCTCAAGCAGCGTTACGACTTTGAGCCCAGCGACGACTGGCTGACGCACGTGCAGCGGGCTAGTGTGCGGTTCAACAGCGGCGGTTCCGGCTCATTCGTGTCGGCAGACGGGTTGGTAATGACGAACCACCATGTGGGAGCCGATGCCCTGCAAAAGCTCAGCACCACCGAGCACGACTATCTGCAAGAAGGTTTTTTCGCCGCTGACCGCGATGACGAACGCAAGTGCGTCGACCTGGAGCTCAACGTGCTGATGAGCATCGAAGACGTCACCGATCGGGTGAACGAGGCCGTGCGTAAAGCCGGCGCGGGCGATGCGCGGCAAGCCCGTCGCGCGGTCATGAACACCATCGAGGAAGAGTCGCTCCGCGAGACCGGCCTGCGCAGCGACGTGGTCACGCTCTATCAAGGCGGGCAATACCACCTGTACCGCTATAAAAAATACACCGACGTCCGGCTGGTCTTCGCCCCCGAAAAGGCCATCGCTTTTTTTGGCGGCGACCCCGACAACTTTGAATACCCCCGCTACGATCTCGATATCTGCTTCTTTCGGGCGTATGAAGACGATCGGCCCGCCCAGATCGAGCACCATCTCACTTGGAGCAAGTCGGGAGCGGACGACGACGAGCTGATTTTTGTTTCGGGACATCCGGGGCGCACCAATCGCTTGAACACGGTGGCCCATCTGAAGTTTTTGCGCGATCGCGTGATGCCGCGTTCGCTCAACGTGCTGCGCCGCCGCGAGGTGATGCTGCGCAACTACAGCGAGCGCAGCGCCGAAAACGCCCGGCAGGCACAAGAGGAACTGTTCTCTTATCAAAACAGTCGCAAGGCGCGGCTGGGCGGCCTGGCCGGTTTGCAAGACCCCGAAATCATCGGCCAGAAGCAAACAGCCGAAGACCAGTTGCGGCGCGCGGTGAAAAGTGACCGCAAGCTGGCCGAATCGTATGGCGACGCCTGGCAACAAGTCGACCAGGCCCTGAAAACTTGGGGCGGCATCTACGACGACTGGTATCTGCTCGAATTCGGCGCGGCGTTCAACAGCGAGCAGTTTCAGATTGCCCGGCGCATTGTGCGTTTGACCGCCGAGAGCGAAAAGCCCAACGCCCAACGGCTGCGAGAATATGCCGAGGCCGGGCTGGAGTCGCTCAAGCAGCAGCTTTTTTCCGAAGCGCCGATTTATTCGAATCTAGAGATCGCCAAGCTGGCCGACTCGCTGGGCATGCTCGAAGAAATCCTGGGGGCCGACAGCGAGCAGGTGCAAGCCATCTTGGGGCGGCAGTCGCCCAGCCGTCGGGCAACGGCGCTGGTCGAAGGCTCGAAGCTGGCCGATGTCGAGGTGCGGCGGCGGTTGGTCGATGGCGGCCGCGCGGCGGTTGAAGCCTGCGACGACCCTCTCATCGAGCTAGCTCGGCAGATCGACGCCCCGGCGCGACGCGTGCGTAAGACCTACGAAGAGCAAGTCGAAGAGCCGCTGCAGCAGGCGTATGGCAAGATCGCCAAGGCGCAGTTCGCCCAGTTCGGCACCGACCTGGCGCCCGACGCCACGTTCACGCTGCGTTTGGCGTTTGGCCAGGTGAAGGGTTACGAAGAGCGCGGCGAAAAGGTGCCGCCCTGGACCACGCTGGCCGGCGCCTACCAACACGCCAAAGAGCATGGCGAGACGCCGCCGTTTCAATTGCCGCCGCGCTGGATCGAGCGACGCAAGGCGCTCGACCTGAAAACGCCGCTGAATTTCGTCTCGACGGCCGACATCATCGGCGGCAATTCGGGCAGCCCGGTCATCAACCGCAGCGGCGAACTGGTGGGCATCATTTTCGACGGCAACATCTATTCGCTGGTGCTCGACTTTGTCTACAGCGACACGTTGGCCCGCGCGGTGTCGGTGCATTCCAGCGCCATCCTCGAAGCGTTGGAAAAAGTCTACCGGGCCGACCGGCTGGTGAAGGAACTTAGGCAATAGGCTATGCCCCTCCACAGCCATCTCATGATTCGCCCAGCCAAAACTGATCTGATAGCGGCTCGTCGAAGTCCTCACTGGCGGAGATGGCCCCCCGATGCGGCCCGGCGACACGCGGCTGGCTGACACCATTGGCGCTCACAATGCGAGCCACCGGCGTGCTTCCTTCCGTCAAGATAATTTCCGTTCCGGAGGCGGCCAGAGCCACGAGTGCGGCCAGGTTGGTTTGTGCGTCACGGATCGCGATGGATTTCGCCGGCATGGATATGTTCTCTCCGGTAAATCCTCGGCTACAAACAGTTCAGGGTAAAGACATCGCTCGTATCGACGCGTTTTAAGCAGGCCACGAAAGCACCGGGCTAGTCGACGAGCCGATCAACAGAATGCGCGGTCTCTTGTATCGAGATACGAAGGGCTGTGGCAAGTTCGGCTGTTGAGCGAAATCGCTGATGCGAGTCTGCGGTAAGGCATCGCGTGACGATCGCCTCAAGAGCGGGAGGTATGCGTCCGCGCGATGCGGATGGCATGATCCGCGCAGACGCCGAACAAGGACGCGATGGTGTAGATGAACATGGCGGCTCATCGAATGGTGCGCATCCGCTCAAAAGCGTATAAAGCACGGCCCCCAACCCATAGACGTCGGTCGCCGGCGAAAGGCCGTGAACGTCGCCCGCAAGCTGCTCCGGCGCCAAATAGCCCAACGTGCCCCCGATGCAACGGCGATCTCGAACACCTTCGACCGGCAGCGCGAAGCCGAAATCGGTAACAAAGATTTTGCCGTTGCGGTCCAAGAGCAGGTTGCTCGGCTTGAGGTCGCAATGAATGATTCCACTGGCGTGGGCATAAGCCAAGGCATCGGCGGCCTGGGCCACCCAGTCGACGGCATCGGCAAGTCGAATTGGTCCCGCAGCCATTACTTCGGACAAGTCGCGACCGTCAATCAAATCCATCACAATGAAATAACCGCCGTGAGGTGTGCGGCCAAGACCGTGCACGCCTACCAGATTGGGGTGACGCAGCCCCGCCACCGTCTTGGCTTCTTGTAAGAACTGCTCGACGGCCGCGGGGAATTGCAACCACTGTTTTTTCAGCATTTTGACGGCGACGGGCCGGTCGAGGCTCCGCTGGCGCGCGCGGTAGACTTTGCCGATGCCGCCGCTGCCCAGGTGAGCCTGCAGGATGAAATCGCGGTAGTCCAGCGGCGCACGCTCGTCGTATTGCGGCGCACGTCGTAGCGGTCTCACGGGCACGGTGCGAGGTAAGATCGCGGCATCGGCCGTTTCTGCCTCATCACCCAGTTCGGCCTCGACTTGCTGAAGCGCCGCCGCGATTTCGCCGGCCCGGTCGCCGAACCGGCTGAGATACTCGCCATGGTCGGGCTTGCCGCCCCAGCGATGCCGCACACGGTATTCTTCCGCGATCAGCGCGATCGGCAACTGCCTGAGCACCCCTAGCTCGGGATGCGC
>DASVHB010000012.1:0-13953 GCA_036379195.1 Pirellulales bacterium | reverse complement strand
TTCCGCCAACTTCTGATAGAAGGCAGGATCAGCGTCTCGAGCCGCCTGTCGCTGAGCTTCATACAGCGCCCGCCCCTCCGCGAGATACTCGTCGATACGCTTGCGATTGGCCAAGTAATAAGCGATCGCACCGTAGACCGCCTCCAGAGAGACCGCTGGAAACGAATGGGCAATGCTTTCAGCGGGCTGTCCTTGCTGAAAGGCATAGACGATTGAGTCGAGCGATACGCGGCTGCCTGCCACCCAATAACCCCCATCACGATGGTCGACGTAGGAGCGGTTTTCGCAATGATCGTTCATTCCGAAGGCTCAATGAATGCGATGCATAGGTGACTTAAGATTCCACCACAGCGATTTTAAGCAGCCGATTCATGTCGGTCAACGAACGCTTTACTCGCAGTACCGGCTGAAATCGGCGCGGCGAAGGATGACTTGCTCGAGTTCGGCGATCTCCTGATCCGATAACCCCGCGTAAACATCGCACCATTCAGGCAGGACCGGTCCACCATCGGAAATGCTGGCTGCTGATTGTTTCGTTGCGGACGCCCCCTCGACCGCCCCGACGCCAAACTGCCGATTCGAGGGCTCGTGGCTCATTGATTCTTCTCAGCCTTCTCCACCGTCAGCGGCAGTTTGTCGAGCACTTGCAGCCCCTGATTGTTGAACTGCAAGTTGGCCTGCACTTTCAATTCATGATTGCCGGACGTGGCCTTATCGTTGGCAGAGATCATCAGCTTGCCCTCCGTTTGGTTCTCGGGAATCACAAGCTGCGGAATGCTCAAGCCGCTCACGCCGCCGGGCGCCGAAACGCTGATCTGCACTTGGTTGGTGAAGCCAAAGAGCCGAGTGATCGTGACGGGCACCTCGATCTTCTCGCCTTGCTTCAAAACAGGCGGCGCAGAGAGGGCCAAAGTCATCGGCGCGGCCGCGACCTTGACGGTCACTACCGACGAGGGGAAGCCGATATTCCTGTTGCGCGGCTGGGCGGCGTTTTTGGCGTCGCTGAACGCTTTGTCGGCCGCGGTTTTGGCTTTGCCGGCGGCCTTCAGTTTGGCATCGGCCTCGGTCGCTTCCTTCTCGGCAGCGGTTTTGGCCTCCGCCGCCGACTTGGCCTTGCTGGCCGCGTCGGCCTGCGCTTTCTCGGCGGCGGCCTTAGCCTCGGTCGCTTTCTTGGCCGCGTCTTCTTCAACGGCAAGCCCTTGCTTGGCCGCCTCAAGGGAGTTCGCCAGGCTCTGATTCTGGCTGTCTTTTTCAACCGCCGCTTGCGCTTGCGCAAGCTTTTGCTTGGCCGCAGTGAGTTGCGTGGCGGCCTTGTCTGCCGCCGACGCCGCGTTTTTTATCGCCTGGATGGTTTGTTGCTTCTCGGCCTCGGCCTGTTGGGCCGTTTTCGTCGCCTGGCTTTTCTTGTCGTTGGCCGTCTTCAGCGCGGCCTGGCGCTCGGCGACGATTTTTTCGACCTCGGCCCGGTGCTTCTCGGCGGCTTCGACCGCTTCGGGATTGCGCCGGTAGCTATGTTGCGCCGTGCCGAGCACATGAAAGCTGAAGGCGCCTTGCGGCGCGTTGGGCGGCAGATTCAGAACGAACTTCGATTCGCCCGGACCCACGTTCATTTGTTGATTGGCAGCCTGAATGCCCCGCGGCAGCCCGACCGGCGAAAGCGTGACATTGTTCTTGAAATCGCCCCGCTGCGTCATGCGTATGGGAACCTCCAGCTTGCCGGCGCGCGACGTTTCCAAGACGTTGGCCATCATTTCCAGCGTGAACGGCGCCGGCTCCGCCTCGCTCACCGACAGCACGAGTTCGCTTGCCATCCGCGAGCGGGCGTTGAATTGGTTTTGCCGGCCCTCCCAGACGATCGAGGCGCAGCGGGCGGGCCGCGTCACTTCGCCCGAGGGCAGCTTCGCTTTGCCGACGATGCGAAACGGCGTAACCGCAGCCGCCGCGTTTTCCGCCGCCGTCAGCACCACGATCGTCGAGTCACGATTCGCAGCAATCGTAGCCGGCTGCGCGGTGATGCCCGGCGGCAGACCCTCGGCCGTCACCGCAATTTCATCGTCAAAACCGTCGCGGCGGAAAGCCACCACCTCGATC
Source organism: Pirellulales bacterium (assembly GCA_036379195.1). Classification (GTDB taxonomy): domain Bacteria; phylum Planctomycetota; class Planctomycetia; order Pirellulales; family JAICIG01; genus JAICLL01. The sequence goes on along the minus strand of DASVHB010000012.1, from coordinate 11,862 downwards.
TCGTCGCTACCGCCCTTGCGCAGATGCGTCGTCCACGTCAGCGACTGCTGCTGGTTGGGCTGTGTGCCGGGGAACTTGGGCAGGGCCGCCAGGCGAAAGTCGGGCTGCTCGGGATGGATGCAAAGACGATAGACAAACCGCGGATCGCCGCGCGAGCTGAAGTAAAGATCGCGCACCAACACGCGATACGTGCCATCGGCCGGCGCCGTGAAGCGATAGATCGGATCGTCGTGAGCGACGTCGAAATCGACGCTGAGGCGGCGATTGCCGCTGCGCACGTCGTCTGCCTGCTGCAAGTCTTTCACCTGCTGCTGGCCGTTCTTATCGACCGAGACTTGCTGGACCAGCAAATAAGGATCGGCCGAATGCCCTTGCCGCTGCGAAATCACTTCGATCCACCAGGTGTCGCCTTTCTTGGCGTCGAAGGTAAACCAATCTTGATCGCCCAGCGGATAAAACTGCCCGACGCATTCGCAGGGCAGCGAAAGCGCTTGGGCCTTTTCGGGGACATTGTTCGGCTCTTGCTCGCGGACGAGGGGCGCGGTGGCCAGCCCAATCAACACCGGTTTGGCGGATCCTTGCGGGGTGCGATGCCGGTAGACGATGGCGTCGATCTCCGCCTCGGCCGGTTCGATCAGCGCATGGGTCGTCAGCCGTTGCACATCGTCCGCGTTGGGCAGTGCGATCTTGGCCGTCACCACTTCCAGCGGGCGGCCGTCAAGGTCGACGCCGGGCGCGGGCTTGCCGCCGGGCAAATTGCGGCCATAGATCTCGTAGACCTGGTCGCTGCCGGCCGGGCCGGCGGGCGGAAGCACAAAGTCCACATGCGGTCCCGAGTCCACCTCCAGCCGATAAAAATAATCACTGCCGCCGGCATAGATAAAATCGTGAACTTCGACCAGGTAATCGCCATCGGCGGGCACCGTGTAATCGAGCAGGGTGTCGCGGTGGCTGCCGTCGTGGACATTGAGCAGCTCGTTACCCGCGGCGTCGTACAGCACGATCGCCGGATCGAATCGCGAGTCGATCCGCCGCGCCTGGCAGTCGATCAAGAGCCGTTGACCCTTGGTGGCGGTGAAGCGATAAAAATCCTGGTCGGCGCCGTTCGATTGGCCGTTGACGATCGCGCCCAGCGGCACTTCGTTGGCCTTCTCAAGTTGATTGTTCGGCTCGGTTTCGTTGATTTCGGTCTTGTTATCGACAGCGAAGAACCGCGGGTTGGTCACGCCATATTTGCCCACGGCCCGCGCTTCGTACGTGCCCGGCGGCACGTCTGCGGCAATCGTCACGGTAAAGCGGCCCTCGGCGGGCCGCGGCTGGGCGTGAAAGTCATCCGCCGGCAGCGTGACCTGCGCGGCGGTGATGCCGGCATGATTGAAAGTCAGCCGGTTGGCGCCATCGAGATCGCTGCCCGACAGCGTGACTTCGAAGCTGCTATTCTGCCGCCCACCGGCGGGAAAGACCGCATTCAACCGGGCGGTGGGAAGCTGGGCCAGCGCGGTGTGGGCGGCGAATAAAACGGGCACGAGCGCGAGAAGCGGGGCGCGCCGAGCGCGTAGGGTGGGCCGAGCGCAGCGAGTCCCACCGCTGGCCCAATCACAGTTTGTCTTTGTGTTCATAAAAATCTCCCGTGTGTCGCTGTGCTCCGTTGCGTTTGGCAAGGCATGGCCGGGCAAATGAATGCTCTCTGTTGCGTTATTCATTTGCCCGGCTGATGCCTTAAAAAAACGCACGCTGTTTTTTGAAACGCAAATCAATCATCTAGAGAGCTTGCCGGTAAATCGTCTCGCTTGATGCCAAACACTCGATCTCCTTTGGTCTGTTGATGGCATTCCATGCAGCTCGCCACGCGGCCCGCGGACGTCACCTTCTTCCCGTCTGGCATGACCGTGCCGTAAATCCAACCCTCGTCCGTTTCCGGTGTTTCAGGATCGAGCTTCAACATGATAAAGAGCCCGGTTTGGTGGTCGCCGCGATACACTTTTCCATCGCGCGATGCATAAGGGGCGTTTGGCCGATTCGTTTCGTCATCGCCGGCGTCGGCAGTTGCGCGCGCCGAGACTTCTTTGGGCGACCAAGATTGCTTAACGATGGCTTGCCCGACCGGCTGAGTTGTTTCGGGCGCCTCGTAGCTGTCTGGATCTTTGGCGAACAGGAAGTAAATCTTCTGCGCGTGTGGTGCATCGGGAGCTGCCTCGCTGAATTTCGGGGTTGGCGACCAGAGGCATAATTCAGGCGCCCAATGGCCTAACCGGTCGATGAGCGCGTAGGATAAATAGTCGTTGGCGACGTGCTGCAAGCGACCGGCAAAATCTTGATCGACCGTAGCAGCCGCCTGGACGGGTTCCTCGATGGTCTGCCGCGCTGCCGAAATCGCTGGTGCGGCGTGCGCCTGCGCCAATTGGTCAGCGCGTCCGCAAGCCGTGATGAGCGGCGCAGAAATCGCAAAACAAATCGCGCCGAGGCAGTGCATGTGCGGCATATTCTGGGCGTCGTACGTCGTGCGAAGCAAAAAGTAGCAGGCACACTCCGTGTGCCGTCGCTTACCACTCTCGATGTTGCAATCGTTTCTTGTCGCGTTGCCGATGGCTTAAGCGATGCGGTGTACGCCATTCGGCAAAAAGCTACGGCACACGGAGTGTGCCTGCTACTTTAGTGGTTAAACAAAAACTCTTTGGTGTTCACCAGCGCCCAAAGAATGTCTTCCAGGGCCTGCTTCTGGTTTTGGTGGTCGGCCAGATAGCTGGTGGTGAGCGAAATCTCTTCGGCGTCGGGTTCGCGCGCGTAGGCCCAGGCATACAGCTCGCGCACCTTCTCAACATCGGTACGATCTTTGTCTTTGGCCAGCAGCGACGCCCGCCCGTCGCCCGCCGACAGCTTGCCCTGCACTTCGTTCGAGTTGAGCAGATGCAGGCTCTGCGCCAGGTTGGCCTCAACCGAACGCTCGCATTCGCAGGGACTGGTGGCCTGCGGGCGGCCAAACACCGTCAAGAAATAGCTGTTCACGCCGCTGTCGGGCAACTGCACCGCCCGCGTGCCCGCCGGCAAACCATTAAAATTGGTCACCGTGCCGGTAAGCTGGTTCAGCGCGTCATACAGCACCTCGGCGTTCAGCCGCTTCGGGTGATAGTACGAAAAGTTCTGCTTGTCGCCGGCGTTAAATTCGTTCGGCTCCGAGGCCAACTGATACGTGCTCGAACGGCAGATCGTGCGGATCAGCTCCTTCAAGTCGTAGCGGCTCTCGACAAAGCTCCGGGCCAACGCCTCCAACAACTCAGGGTTCGACGCGGGGTTGGTCACCCGCATGTCGTCTTCCGGCTCGATGATGCCGCGACCCAAGAAGTGTTTCCAATAGCGGTTGACCAGGGCCTTGGCAAAGAACGGATTTTGGGGCGAAACCATCCAATCGACCAGCGCCTGCCGCGGGTCTTCGTCGGGCGAGGGATCGATCGGCTCGGCGCCCAGGCCAGCCGGCTGCAATTGCTCGCCGGTGCGCGGGTTCCGGGCACGGGCCGCGCCGCGATTATGGAAAATGCGCTGCTCATCGCGCGGCTGCAAGCCGTTGATGCCGTTCTTGCGTCCCACCCGCGAGAAGAACGCCGCGAACGAGTAATAATCGTGCTGGCTCCAGCGCTCAAACGGATGATGATGACAGCGGGCGCATTGAATGCGCATGCCCAGGAACAGTTGGGCGGTGTCTTCCAACTGCGTCTCGGTGGTGGCGACAGCGCGATACCAGGCCACCGGCGGATTTTGGCCGATCTCGCCCGAGGCGCCCACGATGTCGCGCACGAATTGATCGTAGGGCTTGTTCGTGATGAAGCTGCGGCGGATCCAATCGTGGAAGGCGTAGGTGCCACGGGTGTAGTTCTGGTTCACCCGCTGATTGCGCAGAATCACGCTCCACTTGTTGGCGAAGTAATCCGCATAGGCGGAACTGTCGAGCAGGCGGTCGATCAGCTTGTCGCGCTTGGCCTGATCGGTGTCGGCGGCGAAGGCCCTGGCCTCATCGGCGGTCGGCAAGCGACCAGCGATGTCGAGCGAGACGCGGCGCAGGAAGGTGGCGTCGTCGCACACCGGCGAAGGCGGAATGCCCAACGCCCGCAGCTTGGCAAACACGGCTTCGTCAATTGGACTGCGGACCGGCGGCAGATCTTGCTCGGCGATCGGCACGCCCAGCGGAATGGTGGCGCGAAAAACACCTACCTGGCCCTGATATCGCGCCATCACGGCCACGTCGCCCGTCAGGTTCAGCGTGTGGACCAGCCCGGTGCGGCTGGCCTCGGCCATCTCGCTATCGTTCGATTCGAACTGGGCGATGTGCGTGACGTCTTCGGCGCTGCCGTCGGTGTAATAGGCCAGCACGGCAAGCTGCTGCCCGCCGTCGCGCACCATGGCCCGCGTGGCGGGAAACACTTCGATTCGCTCAACCGTCGGGTCGTCGGCCTTGCCATACGGCATGCCTTGCTCGAGCCAGCGAGTGATGAGCCGATATTCATAGCCATCTTTTTCGAGCCGGTGGCCGCCGCCGTGGGCAACGCTGTTGGTGGCTTTGAGCAATAGCAGGCTTCGTTCGGGCGCGGCGGGAAAGAGCCGCCGCCCGCGGGCCTCTTTCACCAGGTAGTCATAATCGTCGGTCGGGTAAAAGCCCAGCAGCGACAGCTTGAAGCCGTTCTGGCCGGTCGACTTGCCGTGGCAGCCGCCGGCGTTGCAGCCGTTCTTGGTGAAGATCGGCACGATCTGGTTGGGAAAATTGATCGGTCGGGGCGTGGCGAAGCTTTCGACGCGCAGCTCGGCCGTACCGATAATTCCTTGCGGCGACTTGGCCGTGATCTGCGCGTTGCCGTCGGCGAGCGGCGTGACCATGCCGGCGGCGTCGATGCTCACGATGCCCGGCGGCGAACATTCATAGGCGACCTGGCTGGTGCAATCGCGCACTTGCCCGCTCGAATAATGGCCATCGACCAGAAGCTGCTTGCGCGCGTCGGGGCCGCGCAATACGGCCTCCCCGATGAGCAAGATCTCCAGTTCTTTCAACTGACCGGGATCGCCCAGGCCCGGGGCTTTGGTCACGGGTTTGGCCGCATCGGCGCGGCAGACAGACGGGTGGGCCGCCGCCAAGCCGCAAACGACTGCTACAGCGCCCGAGATTTGCAGAAACGATCGCATCTTGACGTCTCCTCGTCAGCTTCCGCGGAACGCCCGCCCGAGAGTATCTAACACCGCGGGGCCGCGCGTGTCTCGATTTTCGCACGACGATCGTATAAATGCAAGTTGATCGGTGTATCGGGTGGGCTCTTCATGCCGGGCATGAAAGCGAGATTTGGAGTCGACCGCGGTGCCGCGCTTTCGTCAGGCTGGAAAGCCCGACCTACATCACGCCTGGTGACGCACCTGCCGTCGAGATCGCGAAGCCACCGCGGGCAGAAGCCGCTGTGATGGGCCGTAGTCACCACTCATTCGGGGGCGTGCCGTGGCTGCGGTGAGGCGGTCCGCCGCCATTCCTGTCAGCACAATGCAGAGGCCCAGCACGGCAATCGCCGAGAGCAACTCGACGTCGTCGAGATCGGCATTTACTGGCGCCAGCCACCACGCCGCGGCGATAGCCGCCGCGGCCACCAGCGCGCCAACCTGGCACAGCCGCCCGCAAAGGGGCTGCGGCGTGGAATCGGTGGTACGGTCGGGGTGTTTCATCATCGCATTCGTTCATGCACTTCTCATGCCCGGAACGTGGCAAACCGCTCGCGCACCCAGGCGCGGAACTTGCGAATCCACGTCGTTTCATTGGCGGCCAACTCAAACTCCAGAAACGGCTCCAGGTCTTTCACCCGCAGCATCGGCAGGTTCAGGCTAAACTCGCTTTCCGCGTATTTTCCGTCCGCGCCGAGTACATAGGCGGCCAGCCCCTTCTTGCGCCAGCGCCGCATAAATGTGCAGACGCGGCACGACGCTGCGGCTGATTTCCGTCTCGACCGCCAAGTCGGGCGGTGGATCAACGGCCAGGTCGACTTGGCGGCGGCGGCAAACTCGGTGCTGATTCAGAATGTAATAGCATTCGTCGGCTTCGAGCCCTTTCGCCAGTTCAGCGCGCTTCCACGTCGTATCGCTCAAGCTCCGACACGGAACGTTCATTTCTTCCGTGAATGCTTCAATCATGCGGCCGATCCATCGCTTGATTGCGGCGTGGTCGGGCGAGGGGCTCATCAACTCCAGCCTTCCGTTGTCGTACGCCATGCGGACATGCCTCCAAAATGGAGCCTTGGATCACGCGGACGGGCTCTCGGATATGAAGAAGTTTTTCCTCTTTCCGTTTCCGCGTCGCATCCGCCGCCTGACGGAGGCAAGCTCGGTCGTGGCGGAACACAAGCAGCGCTCAGTCAATTCGCATTCGCCATGCGGTTTTTGCCCAGCCCAGTCACAGCAGGCCTCGCTGTGATTCGCTCGCCTATGGCGGTGTTGACCGGGCCACAGCCGAGGGCGGCTGTGCCACGTTTCCGAGCGATCGCCAGCAGCACAATAGGACACGACCAACAACCGCAGCCACTTGATGGCTGACATCGCGGCTTTTACAATCCAAAACACTTTAAAGTCTGTGCTACGGCGTCGCTCGTTTGAGGTCGATCCACGCTCAAGTCAATCCTCTGCTAAGTGACGAACTTCATGCGAAAAGCAACGTGCCTGGCCGGCTTGCTGGTGGCGGTCGCCTGCTGCGGCTGCGATTCGGCCAAACAAAACCCGGCTGGCGCCGCGGCCACCGATGCCGATGTCTCTTCAGGCGAGCTCAAACGCATCATCTTGCTGACCAACGGCAACTCACCCTATTGGGACACCGCCCGGGCCGGCCTGCAGGCGGCCGAAAAAGAGCTGGGCCTGGCCGAGGCGGGCCTGCGCGCCGTGGTCGAAGTGAACGGCGAAAGCACGCCGCGGGGCCAGATCGACAAACTGCGGCAGTTCGCCAGCCAGTCCGATATTGCCGCCGTGGGGGTTTCAGTGACCGACGCCGCCAATGCCGCCATCGCCGACGAAATGCGCAAGCTGCGCGAGCAGGGCATCGTGGTCATCACCGTCGATTCGGATATCGACCGCGAATCGCTCAGCGACGCGCGGTTCGCCTTTGTCGGCACCGACAATCTGATCGCCGGGCGCGAGTTGGGCGCCGCCGTCAAGCACCTGCGGCCCGACGGCGGCAAATACGTGACGTTTGTCGGCCGCACCGGCGCGCAGAATGCCATCGAGCGCATCGGCGGTTTTGTCGAAGGCGCCGGCGAATCGTTCCAATCGCTCGACAACATGGGCGACGAGAACGACCCCACCCGTGCCCGCGACAACGTGCGCAACGCCATCACCAACCATCCCGACTTGAATGTGTTGGTGGGCATCTGGTCGTACAACGCGCCGGCCATCGCCGACGTGGTGCAACAGCTCGACCGGAAAGACGACTTCACCGTGGCGGTCTTCGATGCCGAGCCGCTGGCCGTCGATTACATGGAGCAAGGCATGATCGACGTGATGCTGGTGCAGAACCCGTTTGAAATGGGATATCAAGGCGTGCGGCTGATGAAGGCGCTGGTCGAAAAAGACGAGGCGACCCTTCAAGATCTGCTGCCCAAGCATGGCGAAGAGGGCGGCGATCTGTACGATACGGGCTTGAAAGTGATTGTGCCCGACAACGACTCGCCGCTCGAAGCCGGCCAGTTCGGCCCCAGTACCCAGTTTCTCAAGCTGGGCGAGTTTCGCCAGTGGCTGGCCAAGTACGGGCTGCAAGGCTCATGAGCGCCGCCGCAAGCAAGCTTTCGGCGCTGGCGCGGTCGAACCGCAACGAGCTGGGCCTGCTGGCCGCCATCGTGGTGGTGTTTGCGCTGACGGCGGCCTTCGACAGCCGGCACACCTATGTTCGCAATCCCAAACCGGTGGCCGTCGACCTTGTGCGGCAAACGGCCATGCTCGGCATCTTCGCGCTGGGCAGCGCCATCGTGATCATCGCCGGCGGCATCGATCTCTCGAGCGGGTCGATGATCGCGTTTGGCGGCACGACCTGCGCCACACTGATGTTGTTGTTGGCGCCCGAGGCCATGCCCAAGAACAAACCGGTCGGCCCGGAGGTGATCGCGCTGGCAATCGCGGGCACGTTGGCGGTCGGCTTTCTGATCGGCAGCTTGCACGCCTGGTTGATTACCACGGTGGGTTTGCCGCCCTTTATCGCCACGCTGGCCACGCTGGTCGGGCTGCGCAGCCTGGGGCGCGTGATTATCGAAAACGTAACCGGGGCGGTGCTGGGCAGCAAAAGTACGCAAATTCAGATTTACGACCGGCAGTTTCGCTATCTGGCCACTTCGGTGTGGGTGCCCGCCGTGCTGTTTTTGGTGTTGGCCGTGGCGGCCTGGGTGTTGCTCAGCCGCACGGTGGTCGGACGTCATTTGTATGCGCTGGGCGGCAACGAGCAGGCCACGCGGCTGAGCGGCATCCGCACCGACCGGCTCAAGTGGCTGGCTTATTGCATAAGCGCCATGCTTTCTTCCATCGCCGGCGTGGTGTTCATCGCCGATCAGAGCGTGGCCGACCCACAAACGCTCGGTCGCGGTTACGAGCTGAACGCCATTGCCGCCGCGGTGGTGGGCGGGTGCAGCCTGCAAGGCGGCGTGGGCACTATCCCCGGCACGGTGTTGGGGTGCCTGTTTCTGCGGATGGTGATCGACGGCATCGCCAAGGTCATCAAGGCGGGGGCTGACGTTTACGAGGGGCTGATCGTGGGCATGGTCGTGGTGGTGGCGGTGGCGCTCAATCAGTTGCGACTGGGCCGTGCCGGGCGGAAACGGTTTTTTGCCGGCGCGCTGGGCGGCGTCGCGGTGCTCAACCTGGCGTTGTTAACGGGCGTGCTCACCGCTTTGTTAGGCGGACGTACCGCCGGCGGCCTCGCCGCGGTGGGACTTTTCGTGTTGCTCGCGCTGGTGAAGGTCTTCGAGTGGCGCGGCGAACAGACCAAACGAACCGGTTGATCACGGGGCCATCACCTATTTGGAACCAGGAATCTTCGGCCATGACGTTCACGATTGCTCCCTGCTTCGGTCGTTCGCTCGCCGCGACTTGTTTGATGCTGATCGCCGTCTTTTATCAGCCGGTCGCCGCCCAGCCGCCCGCCGCCCAAATCGAACCCACCCACGCTGATGTCTCTTACGGCCCGGCTGAGCGGAACGTGCTCGACTTTTACCAGGCTGAGGGAGATCAGCCCGGCCCGTTGCTGGTGCACATTCACGGCGGCGGATTTGTGGCGGGCGACAAGCGGCAAGGACTGAATGCCGGCATGCTGCAACTGCTCAAGCAGGCGGGCGTCCATTTCGCCTCGATCAACTACCGCTTTGTGAACGGCAAAGACGTGATCTTCCCGGCCCCGCAGCTCGACGGCGCCCGCGCGGTGCAGTTTCTCCGCACCAAAGCGCGCGAGTGGAAGATCGACAAGCGGCGGGTGGCCTGCTTCGGCGGCTCGGCGGGGGCCGGCATCTCGCTGTGGATCGGCTTTCACGACGACCTGGCCGACCGGAACAACCCCGACCCCGTGCTGCGCGAATCGACCCGCATCGTGGCTGTCGGCAGCTTTGGCGGGCAGCCCACCTACGACCCCATCAAAATCCGCGAGTTGATCGGCGGTCGGGCCTGGGAGCATCCCTCGCTGTTCAAAGTTTATGGACTGCGCAACGCCGAAGAAGCCTTGCACCCCACGCCCCAGCAGCAGCGGCTCTACGACGAGTCGTCGGCGATTACCTGGCTCACCAAGGACGATCCGCCGGTGTTCATGGTCTACAGCGAAGCCGACGGTCCGCTGCCCGCCGACGCCAAGCCGGGACAGGGCATCCACCATCCCAACTTTGGCCGCATGCTGAAGGAGCGGATGGACAAGCTAGGCATCGAAAACGTGTTGATCAACCAGGGCGACGACAAGTCGAAGGCCGCCAACGCCGGGCGCGAGATGCTCGAGTTTTTTCAGAAGCACCTCGAGGTTGGCGATGGGGCAACGCCTTAAGCGAACGCTCTCGTCGTGTTGTGATAGACAAGTATGCCAGCGGCCCGTAAGACGACCTTCCTCGGTCGTCCATGCGGTCGTTTGTGGTGTAATGGGCGACCTAGGAAGGTCTCCCTACGAATGCCAATCGGCGGGGCTTATTCTTCCGGCGCGACGCGCACCACGGCCCAGAGGCCCAGTGGCTCGCTCAGCTCGTGCTGGTTGAAGGCGTCGGCCCAGAGCTTGGCCGAGTGCGCGTCGGGCGCTTCGTAGGGCGCCACGCTGAGCGTCGCCGCTCGACTGGCTTCGTTCTGTTCGAGAATCACAACCTGGTAGTTGGCAGACATCGTTCACCTCCGGCTTTGAAACAAAGAATGACATGCGCCTGGCGCGGCGCGAGTGCCGTCCGGCGGTCGTCGCGCCGATCGCCCGCGCGGAGCAACCGCCGAACGGCAAGGAAAGAAAAAGACCGACCCGCGGGAACAACGTTGGTCTTGGCGTCACTCGACGGCGTGACGCGGCCGGCAGCCGCCCGGCTGACTTGGCGTGAAACGGCCGATAATGTACATAAGATCACTTATGCTCGCAAGCATTTTCCGAGCACAAAATGTTGCGGCGGCTGAGCGGCGGCGATACCGCCCGCGGTAGGCCGGGGTCGCCCGCCATCGAGGCGCGGCGGCCGATCGACGCGGCGATGCGCCAGACAGCGAACAAAAGCCGACGCGGTCGTCTTGACACCAGGTGGCAATGTCACTAGCCTTCGCGCCCCTTTCCTCGAGGGCGGCGCGCCGATGCCGCGCGCCGCCACAGGCCCTTTCAGGCAAGACGCCGCCCATGTCACGACGCCGCCGCTTGCTGCCGCTAGCCGTTGGGGCGCCGCTGCTCGTGCTGGCCGTCGGCGGCTGTGCCAAGCTGCCCAAGCATACCGGCTCGCTGTTCGACGCCGAAGCCGCCGACGCCGTCGCGCTGGATGTCTTCTTTGTCGGCTATCCGTTCGCAGACGAAACGATCAACGGCCCGCTCTTTTCGGAAATCGACCAGCAAGAGATTCCGCTCGACGTGCGCCAGCGACTGGCGGCCAACGGTTTCATCACGGGCATTCTGAGCGGGCAGCTTCCGCCGATTGTCGGCCAGTTGTTGCACCTGGCCGATCTGCCGCCCGAAGATCATCCGCCCACGGTCGATCTGGTCGATCCGCCGCATGTGAGGCGTCAACTTCTCAAGACGTTTCGCGTCGACGATCCGGCCAGCCTGATCACCTCGGGCGGCAAAGAGCCCCACGCCTTGCTCACGGTGCTCTATCGCGACGAAGGCGATCCGCCGCCGGTGCGCGGCTGGTCGTTCCGCAAAGCCAAGACGATTCTGTCGACCAAGATCGAGCCACAAGGCGACGGGCGGGTGCGGCTGGAACTGACGCCGACGGTCGAACATGGCGAGGCGCGGCAAGAGGTCGTGCCCCGCGATGGCAGCTTGACCATCAAAATCGTTCCGCCGCACAAGACCTTCGACCAGCTTCGGCTGGCGGCCGCATTGTCGCCGGGGCAGATGCTGGTGATCGGCTGCCGCGTCGATCGTCCCGGCAGTTTGGGGCATCAGTTTTTCACGCAGAGGTATTCCGATCGGCTGGAGCAGGTGGTGCTGTTGATTCGCCTGGCGCAAGCCCGCCCCGCCGACTTATTCGCCGAGCCGACGCCGGACATCGAAGAATAAACGCCACGGTGGCTGGGGTAGAGCCTGCGCTGCGCAAAATGTGCGGTTATTCGAGTGACACGCTCTATTCGACCCCGCGCGTTTTTGTTCCGCTTCAGGGTGGAACAGTGCCATGCCACCGGCTTGCCCGGTGGTTGCTGACGTTGGTTTCTAAA
>DASVHB010000011.1:0-9275 GCA_036379195.1 Pirellulales bacterium | reverse complement strand
GACCTGCGGCGGTTGGAAATGGAGCGTACCGTAGACCTCTCGCTCCGCGAGAGGCGCCCGGATGCGCACCAACGGCGGTGTCTTTGGCGGCACCCGTCGGTAGCAGTCGCGGCGGCGAGCGTTGCGCAGGCCGGGCATCACGCGGAGCGTAATGGCTACTGTACGCCCATGATCGGGCCGAATCGGATGACCTGCGGCGGTTGGAAATGGAGCGTACCGTAGACCTCTCGCTCCGCGAGAGGCGCCCGGATGCGCGCCAACGACCGCGTCTCTGGCAATTGCGGCGGCGAAAAGCGTTTTCATGAGTTGACGATTGAACGCGCCGGCCCGGCTGGTTTAGAATGAGGCCGCTCAGTCGGTCGCCGAACCAACGCTCTTCTCATCCACTCGGGCGGATGCCATGGCCACGATCCTCATCGTTGACGATTCTCCGGTCGATCGCCGGCTGGCCCAGGGCCTGCTGGAAAAAAATCCGCACTTCGCGTTTCTGTTTGCCGCCGATGGTGCCGAAGCCCTGGCGCAAATCAAGGCGTCCTCGCCCGATCTGGTGCTCACCGACATGCAAATGCCCGTCATGGGCGGTCTCGAACTGGTGCGCAGCGTGCGCGAAAGCGTTCCGTTGGTGCCGGTCATTCTGATGACCGCGCAGGGCAGCGAAGAGATCGCCGTGCAAGCGTTGGCCTTGGGCGCGGCCAGCTACGTGCCCAAGTCTCGCATGCCCCGCGAGCTGCTGTCGACCGTCGAGATGGTGCTGGCCACCGCGCGGGCCGAGCGGCACCATGCCCGACTGATGAACTGCGTGACCCGCAACGAATGGGCCTTCGTTCTCGATAACGATCCCAGCCTGGTGCCCGCGGCGGTCGATCACGTGCGGCAGCACATCGCGCGGCTGGGGCTGTTCGACGAAACCGACCGAATTCGGATTGGCATCGCCCTGGAAGAAGCGTTGCTCAACGCGCTGTACCACGGCAACCTCGAGCTCGGCAACGAGCTGCGCGAGTCGGACGCGGCGGCGTACTATGCACAGGCCGAAAAGCGGCGGCGCGAAGAGCCGTATGGCAGTCGCACCACGCAGTTCGAGGCGACGCTCGGCGGCGACGAGGCCCGGTTTGTGGTGCGCGACGGCGGCGCCGGTTTCGATCCGGCGACCGTGCCCGACCCGACCGACGCCAGCAACCTCGAGCGGCTCACCGGGCGGGGCCTCTTGCTCATCCGCACGTTCATGGACGAAGTACGCCATAATGCCCGCGGCAATGAGATAACCATGATCAAACGATGTGGAGACCGCCATGAGTCAGGTGCTTAGCGAATCGGGCGTGACGGTCGTGGTGGTCGACACCAATTACGATTCGCTCGACGAAGCCAAGCTCGATCAATTCAGCAAGCTGTTGCTTTCGACCGTCGACGGGGCCAGGCATCCGGTAGTGCTGCTCGACTTGGCGCAGGCCGATTTCATCGGTTCGACATTTCTGGGCATCTTGGTGCGGGCCTGGAAGCGGCTGCGCGATCGGCAGGGGCGGCTGGCTTTGTGCGCCGTCAATCAGGTCTGCGGCGATGTGTTGCGGGCCAGCAAATTGGATACAATCTGGGAAATCTTTCCGACCCGCGACGCCGCGGTCCGCGAACTGGCGGAGACACCATGAAGGTGCTGTTTGTCCATCCGAGTGCGCTGATGTACTCGGAGGTTTATTTGCGGCTCGAACCGCTGGGTTTGGAACTGGTGGCCGCGGCCACACGTGCGGCGGGCCACGACGTGCGGCTGCTCGATTTGCAAAGCGCGCGGCATGCCGACTATCTCCGCCTGCTCGACGAGTGGCAGCCGCAAGCGGTCGGCTTTTCGCTCAACTACCTGGCCAATATCCCGGAAGCCATCGGCCTGGCGTTGGCCACGCGGCGACGGCTGAAAGATTGCTTTGTTTTCGCGGGCGGCCACAGCGCCAGCTTTACCGCGGGCGAGATTCTCGAACATGCCCAGGGCGCCATCGACTGCGTGGTGCGCGGCGAAGGCGAAGCGATCACGCCGCGATTGCTGGAGGCGGCCGCCGACGATCGCGATTCGATCGTCGCGTTGCCCGGCGTCGTCACACCCGCCGGCAGTGGTCCGCCGCCGCGGTTGATCGACAGTCTGGACGACGTTGAGCCGGCCCGCGACCTGCTGCGCCGCCGCAAAAAGTACTTCATCGGCAGTCTCGATCCATGCGCGTCGATCGAGTTTTCGCGAGGTTGCCCGTGGGATTGCACTTTTTGCAGCGCGTGGACGTTTTATGGCCGCAGCTATCGCAAGGTCGATGCCGAGCGGGCCGCCGACGAACTGCGGCGCGTGCGCGAGCCGGGTGTCTTCATCGTCGACGACGTGGCCTTTATCCATCCCGAGCATGGCCATGCCCTGGCCGACGCCATCGAGCGCCGCGGCGTCCGCAAGCAGTATTATCTGGAAACGCGCGGCGACGTGCTGCTGCGCAATAAAGACGTCTTTGCCCGCTGGCGCAAGCTGGGCCTGCAATATATGTTTTTGGGCCTCGAAGCGGTCGATGAAGAGGGGCTCAAAAAGTTTCGCAAACGCGTGGCGCTCGGCAAAAACTTCGAGGCTCTCGAATTCGCGCGGTCGCTGGGCCTGGTGGTGGCCGTCAACCTGATTGCCGACCCAGACTGGGACGAGCGGCGGTTTGAGGTCATTCGCCAGTGGGCCTTGTCGGTGCCGGAAATTGTGCACGTGACCGTCAACACTCCCTATCCAGGCACGGAAACCTGGCACAGCGAGGCCAGCCGCCTGGCGACGCGCGATTACCGCTTATTCGATGTGCAGCACGCCGTGCTGCCCACGCGGCTGCCGCTTTCGCGCTTCTACGAAGAGCTAGTGCTCACGCAGCAGGTTTTGAACCGCAAGCATCTCGGCCTGGCGGCGCTGCGCGGCACGTTTTTGCATTCGGCCAGACTGCTGGCGCGCGGACAGACCAACTTTGTGCGCATGCTGTGGAAGTTCAACTCGGTGTATAACCCACGGCGGCAACTTGCCGATCACGCCCGTCCGGTGCAGTACCAAATGCGGTTGCCCGAGCCGGCGGCCAAGGCCGACCCCAATGTCTTTTACGTGCATCGCCCCGCGAAGGCCGCCTTGATCGGTCTTGACAATCAAAGCGGATAGCAGCGGGTCTGTAGGGAACGGACTCCGTGCCGTTCCGCGGTTGGTGGCGCCACGCCGCCCCGCCCTTCTACCACGTCGAATCGCAGTTCCCGGAACGCTACCGAGGGCGTCCCCTACAGATGCCATTACCGGTGGCTGCGGCGATTTTGCGGTCTGCGGCGAGTTTGCCGAAATTTTCTGATGTTCCGTCGATTCCGCGGACGATAGCTCACTAAACGGCCCCATAGCGCCCTCGCGTCAGCCGTTTGGGTTGCACGAGTCGCCGCAGCTCACGCCGCTGGGGCCGAGCCGGGGCATCGCCAAGGCTCCGCCCCCGCCACCACCCCAAGGGTCGATCGATCCGCCGTTTACAAGCGACTCGTTGGTTAAGGGAGAATCGTCATGCCGTTTGATTCGTTTCTCCGGCGGTTGACTCGCCGATCGAAATCGCCGCACTCTCATCGCTCGAACCAGCCCCAGCGGGGCAGGCGCCTGGGCGCCGGTTTAGAAGAGCTCGAAAGCCGCCATCTGCTTTCGACCACCACCGCCTCGCTGGTGATGGACATCAACCCCGGCGCGTCCAACTCAAACCCGTCGAACATGGCCGCGCTGGGCGGCAACATGCTCTTCGCCGCCGACGATGGCTCGCACGGCATCGAGTTATGGAAAAGCGACGGCACGCAGGCGGGCACCGTGCTCGTGAAAGACATCGATACGGGCTCAACCGTGGTGAGCGGCGTCAGCACGCCAAACAGCTCGAACCCCACCGATCTGGTCGCCGTGGGCGGCAATGTGTTCTTCGCCGCCAGCGACGGCGCCGACGGCGTGCAGCTTTGGAAATCGGACGGCACCGCCAGCGGCACGGTGATGGTCACCAGCCTGAACACGGGCGGCGGCGGCCTCAATCCGGCCAGTCTGACGAACGTGAACGGCACGCTCTTCTTCACCGGCAACGACGGCGCCGACGGCGTGCAGGTGTGGAAAAGCGACGGCAGCACGGCGGGCACGGTCATGGTCAGCAACTTGCAGCCTTCGTCTGGCACTGCCGCCCCGGCCAACCTCACCGCCGTGGGCAGCGAAGTCTTCTTCACCGCAAACACGGGCGCCGGCGGCAATCAGCTTTATAAAACCGATGGCACCAGCGCCGGCACGGTGCAAGTGTCGAGCGTGGTCAACGGCGGTGTTGGGCTGGCACCCAGCGATCTGACCAATGTGAATGGCACTCTGTATTTTGCCGGTTACGATGCCACTCACGGCAACGAACTGTGGCGCAGCGACGGCACCAGCCTCGGCACGTTCATGCTGGCCGACATCGACGCGGGGGCCACCGGCTCTGCCCCGGCCGACTTGACGGCCGTCGGCAGCACGGTATTCTTCGCGGCCAACGACGGCGCCAACGGCGTGCAGCTTTGGAAAAGCGACGGCACGGCCACCGGCACCGTGATGGTGAAAGACATCAACACGTCGTCGGCGGGCGCCAGCGCCTATCCAGCCCAGTTGACGAACTTAAACGGTACGCTGTACTTTCGCGCGAACGACGGCGTGCACGGCGCTCAGCTTTGGCAGAGCGATGGCACCAGCGCCGGCACCACGGTGGTGGCCAACATCAACGCGGGCGCCGTCGGTTCCACGCCCGACAACCTGGTTACCGGCAACGGCTATTTGTTCTTCACCGCCAACGATGGCACGCACGGCTTCGAGCTGTGGCAGAGCGATGGCACCAGCGCCGGCACGGTGCTGATCACCGACATCTACCCCGGCGCGCCCAGTTCCAGTCCGTCCAATCTGGCGATTGCGGGCCAGACGCTGTTCCTGGCCGCCAACGATGGCACGCACGGCAACGAGCTATGGGCGGCCACGCTTCCCAATGCCCGGCCCCTGGTGCAAAACAGCAGTTATACCTACACCGTCGACACGCCGCTGACCGTGGCGGCTCCGGGCGTGCTCTCGCACGATAGCGATCCCGATGGCGACGCGATCACCGCCGTGCTGGTGAGCGGGCCGACCAACGGCACGCTGACCTTGAACGCCGACGGCTCGTTTACCTATACGCCAAACGCCGGATTCCGTGGTCAAGACAGCTTTACCTACAACGCGTTCGACGGCACGAACAACAGCGTGCGCCCCGCCACCGTGACGCTCAGCAGCCAGGAATACCTATATGTAAGCAACCTCTATACGACGGTGCTGGGTCGGTCGCCGGGCGGAGCCTCAGACAGCGAGATCATGTATTGGGTGAACCAGTTGGCGGCGGGCACGACGCGCACGCAGGTGGCCACGGCGTTTGTCAACTCCAGCGAGTACGACTCGAACCTGGTCAACGGCTACTTCCAACAATACCTGGGCCGGTCGGCCGATCCGACGGCGTTGAATTTCTTTGTCAGCGAGTTGCAAGCGGGCCAAAGCACGACCACGATTCTCGACCAGTTGATTGCCTCCGACGAGTTTTACCAGAACGCCGGCTCCGACCAGGGATTTGTGTGGAACCTCTACACCGATCTGTTGGGCCGCACGCCCAACGCCGACGAAAACACGTATTGGAAAACACAATTGCTCAACGGGGTGCCTCGTTCGCAGATCGTCGCGGTGTTTTTGGCCAGCCCCGAATTCGACGCGGTGACGGTCGCCAACGCCTACACGCAGTATTTGCACCGCGCGGTCGATCCGGTCGCCCTCAGCTTCTGGACGATCTACCTGCACAACGGCGGCAACTTGCAAGCGATGGACATCACCCTGGCCGGCAGCGCCGAGTTCTTCCTGACGTAAGCCAGATATCTGGCATTGGCGCGGTTGAAGATTAAGAGCCTATCCGAGAACCGGCGTTGTGGTGCGGGCGTCCCGCCTGCCCGCCGGTCCTCGGATGGGCTCTAAGCTTCTTAGCCAGCGATCGTGCAAGGTCATTTAGTATTCCGGAGGTGCAACTCGCCAGCCACGTGTTCAGGGCAGCTCCTCAACATCGCCGCCGCTCGCCTCGCTTGCCGGTCAGCGCTCGAAGATGGAGTTGCCGGGGCGAATGGGCTAGAATCTGGGGCGCTGGAATACCCCGACAACAGTCAATCTAGAGTTGGAGCCTGTTGCATGAACGATTTCCAATGGAACCGCCGGCAAGCCCTCGTCGCCAGTGGCTTGGGCGTGCTGAGTCTTGGTATGCCGGGGGCCGTGATGGGCAGCGACAAAGTTGATGCCGCGGGCAACGCGGTCGCCTCGGAAAAATCGTGCATCTTCGTCTTGCTCTGCGGCGGGCCAAGCCACGTCGACACCTGGGACATGAAGCCCGGCGCGCCGCAGGATTATCGCGGACCATACCAGCCCATTTCCACCCGTGTGCCGGGCATGCTGCTCAACGAGATGCACACCGAGCTGGCCAAGGTGACCGACCACTTCACGCTCATCAACTCGATGTCGCATCCCGGCGCGATCAGCAACCACTTCGACGCCATGCACAACCTGCTCAGCGGCCAATCGGACAAGCGCGTGCAGGAAGGCATGCCCAACGACCAGCCCTACCTGGGCTCGTTTGTCGCCAAGCACAAACCCAGCAAACGCAATTTCGTTTCGAATGCGTGGCTCATCAAATGCGTGGGACCGCCCGTCTTTTGCGCGCCCAATCTGGGCATCGGCGGCTACCTGGGCTCGGCTTACGCGCCCGTGTTCGTCGGCTCGGCGGACAACCATCCGGCCATGAACGATTTCAAACCGCCGCAGATTTACGACCCTTATGACGAGCAGCGGTTCGGCAGTCGCAAGCTGCTGCTCAGCGGGCTCGAGTCGGCCAGGTTCGACCAGGTTCGCAACGTCAAAGATTGGTCCGACCTGCGCGAGAAGACCTACGACGCCATGACTCGTGCCGAAGGCCGGCAAGCGTTTGAGCTGCACCGCGAGCCAGACGCGGTTCGCCAGCGCTATGGCATGCACCCGCTCGGGCAGAATCTGCTGCTGGCACGGCGGATGGTCGAGTCGGGCGTGCGCTTTGTCACCGTCAACGGCTGGACCGGCCAGGCCGAGCACGACACGGCCGGCCCGCCCAGCAGCAGTTGGGACATGCACGGCGGAAACATGGGCATGGGCAACGCCTTTGGCAACGGCTCTTACGGCATGGGGTTTTGTTTGCCGCGACTCGATCAGGCGTTGGCCGCCTTGCTTTCCGACCTCAAACAGCGTGGCATGCTGGCCAATACGCTGGTCGTGGTCACCGGCGAATTCGGCCGCACGCCTTACGTGCTGAAGCAGGACCCGCCCGGTCGCCAGCACTGGCCGCAGTGTTTCTCGGCCATTTTGGCCGGGGCGGGCATCGCCGGCGGACGCGTCTACGGCAAGTCGAACAAATACGGCGAATATCCCACCAGCAACCCAGTGCGCCCCGAGGAACTAGCGGCGACCATCTATCACGCGCTGGGCATTCCCATCAACAGTCCGCAAGACGCCAGCGGCGTCACGCGCATGCTGACGACGGGGCAGCCGATTAGAGAATTGTTCGGGTAGTCGCTTGCGGTTCGAGGTAGGACGTCGATAATGAGTACACCATGGACGAACTCATTCAACGATTGCGGCGTCTTCCCAAACAACCGATCTGCTGTCAGGGCGGTATTGTTTCCTGGCCCAATCTGGTGCGCGGCGACGACGGGAAAGTGTTTCGACCGCAGTTACCGCTTTGGGTCGAAGCCGAATCGGGCATGGTGCACGGAGACGCAATGCTCGGGCCCGGCGACGACCTGCTGCGAGGTTCGCTGGAGGCGCTGGGCGGGTTCGTGTCGACGCTGCTGGAGAATCGTTGCTGTCCCGAACGTTTGCAGGTCAGAGAACCCGAGTTGGCCGAGCGTTTACGCCAAAGCCTGCGGGACTCCGGCATCGAAGTTCAGTTGACCGACGAACTGCCCATGCTGGACGAGGTCGTCGCCCATATGACCGATGAGTTCGGCAATCAAGCAGACGGTCTGCCTGGCTTGCTCGATTCTCAAGGAGTAACGCTTGAACGGCTTCGTGCGTTCGCCGAGGCCGCGGCCGCCTTTTTCCATGCGGCGCCGTGGCGATATCTCAGCGATGCCGATTTGATTCACGTCGAATCGCCGCGACCGCCGAGCGAAATGGCCTGGTTGGTCGTGCTGGGAGCGGGCCGCAGCACTTATGGTCTGGGGCTGTATCCAAACCGCAGCGCGTATGACCGTTTTTTACGCGCCGGCGAGACGGGCGAGTTTGGAGAGAACCTTGCCTCCGACTTGGCTCAAGTTGTCTTCGAGCCGATCGAAGGGTTACCGATCGCTGACGCCGAGTTGTGGAGCGAGCAGCAATTGCCCGTGGCCGGCGAACTGGCGTATCCCGTCGTGGTCAAGTATCGCGAGGCTGGCAAGATCGAGCGGCCGACGAAGAAGGAGCTGAACTTCCTGGAGGGGCTGCTGCGGACGCTGGCCGCCACGACCGAGAGCGAAATCGATGCGGGTCGCTGGAGCAAGACCGCGACCACGGTCGACGGACCAACGACGTTTACGCTGGCCATTCCCGATTTGCTCGCTCCGCCATCGCCCCAAGAGTGGATGAAGCGTGGGTTTTTGCCCGATCGACGCGCCCACGAGCGGATGTTCGCCGACATGAGCCGTTACCTGGAAGAGCATCCGCCTCGAGAGGGCGACGGCATCGAGAAAATCAATCGGGTTTTCTCCGGGCGACCGTGCGATCAACTCGTGACACAACCGCGCGGCGCCGCCGAACAGGCCCAGGAACTTTGTTTCCAAGCGTTCGACACGCATGGCCGGCGCCGCGTGCAACTGGCGCGGCAAGCGCTTGAGCTCGATGCCAATTGCAGCGACGCGCACGTGATTCTCGCCGAGCAGGCCGGAACGCTCGATCAGGAACGCGAGCACTATCAACAGGGCATGGAGGTCGCTGAGCGAATGCTCGGCGCAGCGTTCTTCG
This sequence comes from Pirellulales bacterium, assembly GCA_036379195.1. Taxonomy (GTDB): domain Bacteria; phylum Planctomycetota; class Planctomycetia; order Pirellulales; family JAICIG01; genus JAICLL01. Next base: position 241 of record DASVHB010000011.1, on the reverse strand, counting down.
CCGAAAATGCGGGGCATTTTTGGGGCATCGCGACCACCAGGCCCTACATGCGGGCACGACTTGGGCTGGCCCAGTCGTTGGTGGAATTGGGCCGCGTGGATGATGCGATCGCGCATTATCAGGAGCTGCTGCGGCTCAATTCCAACGACAACCAAGGAGTTCGCTATCTGCTGCTGCCCCAACTGCTGGCCGTGGGGCGCGATGCCGAGGCGGCCCGTCTGCTGAAGCAGTTTGACGAAGA
>DASVHB010000010.1:0-2485 GCA_036379195.1 Pirellulales bacterium | reverse complement strand
GGCCGGCGACTTGGTAACCCGCTCAAGCGAAAAATGGTCGATCATCTGCCGCCGCGAGAAGAACTCGGTGCGGTCGTCGAGCGACCAGCCCAAGAGCATCAGGTAATTGATGATCGCGTCCGGCAAGTAGCCGACCTGCTCGTAGAAATCGACGATCACCGGGTTGAACGTGTCCGCCGTCGTCGCCAGGCCCAACGCCCGAGCGATCGCCTGGCCGTGTTCGTTGACCAAGGCGAAATCGCGGTTTTTCAAATACTTGTCGAGCTTGCGTTTGCTCAGTTTGTTCTTGCTGCCCGGCTCGGCCACGTAGGGCAGATGCGCGTACTCGGGCAGCGGATAACCGAGCGACTGGGCGATAAAAATCTGCCGCGGCGTGTTCGACAGGTGCTCTTCGGCCCGAATAACGTGCGTGATCTGAAAATCGAAATCATCGACCACGCTGGCCAGATGATACAAGCAAGTGCCATCGGCCCGCTGCACCACGTGGTCTTGCTCGCGGGCCCAGTCGAACTCGACCTGACCGCGAATATGGTCGGCAATCACCACCTTGCCCTCGCGAGGCATTTTCAGGCGCACGACCGCCTGCCGTCCTTCGGCCTCGAACCGCCGCGCGTCGCTCTCGCTCTCGGCCATCCAGCGGCGGCTATAAAGAAAGGGCCGCTTCTCGCGCTCGGCCTGTTGGCGTTCGGCCTGCAATTCGTCGGGCGTGGCGTAGTCGCGATAGGCAAACCCGCCGGCCAACAGCCGCTCGACCGCCGCTTGATACTGCGCCGAGCGCTGCGATTGATAATACGGCGCATAAGGGCCGCCGACTTCCGGTCCCTCGTCCCAGTCGATGCCCAGCCAGCGAAAGCCGTGCAGAATGGGAGCCAGGGCCGACTCGACGTTGCGCTGCTGGTCGGTGTCGTCGATGCGCAGCAGAAACTGCCCGCCATGCCGGCGGCTAAAAAGCCAATTGAACAGCGCGGTGCGCACACCGCCGATATGCAGATAGCCGGTCGGGCTGGGCGCGAAGCGCGTGCGAACGGTCGAGGGGCGCGTCGGGGCGGCGGCCGGCGCCGCGTCGGTCGGCATGGTCGTCACGGCGATTCACCCGATGCGTCTGACGTGTCGATGTCGAGCACCTTGACCAGGAAGGCGTATCCATCGGCCAATTCTTCGATGGCTTTGCTGGTGGGCAAACCGGCGCCGTGGCCGGCGCTGGTTTCGATGCGAATCAGCACCGGCGCGGGGCCAGCCTGGGCCGCCTGCAGCGCCGCGGCAAACTTGAAGCTGTGCGCCGGCACCACGCGGTCGTCGTGGTCGGCGGTGGTCACCAGCGTGGGCGGATAGCGCGTGCCCGGCTTGATGTTGTGCAGCGGAGAATAAGCATGCAGCGTTCGGAAATGGTCGGCGTCGTCCGACGAACCATATTCCGAGGCCCAGGCCCAGCCGATGGTGAACTTATGAAACCGCAGCATGTCCATCACGCCCACCCCGGGTAGCGCCGCCCCATACAACTCGGGCCGCTGCGTCAGACACGCGCCCACCAGCAGCCCGCCGTTGCTGCGCCCGCTGATGGCCAGCTTCTCGCGCGAGGTGTAGCCGTGATCGATCAGCCACTTCGCCGCCGCGATAAAGTCGTCAAACACGTTCTGCTTTTTCTCTTTCATGCCGGCTTCGTGCCACGCCCGGCCATACTCGCCGCCGCCGCGCAGGCTGGGCATGGCGTACAGCCCGCCCATTTCGAGCCACACCAGCCGGCCCACCGAAAACGAGGGCGATAGTGAAATATCGAAGCCGCCATAGCCATAGAGATACGTGGGCGTTTGCCGATCGGGCTGCTGCCCTTTGCGATGCGTCAGAAACATCGGCACCCGCGTGCCGTCTTTGCTCTCGTAAAAAACCTGCTCCGTCTCGTAATCGTCCGGCTCGAAGCCGACCTTCGGACGCCGAAAGATTTCGCTGCGGTCCGCTGCCAGATCGTAGCGATAGATGGTCGTCGGCGTCGTGAAGCTGGTAAACGAGTAAAACGTCTCCTTGTCGCCGCGCCGACCGGTGAATCCGCCCGCCGTGCCGATTCCGGGCAAATCCAACTCGCCCTTCGCCTCGCCCGCGAAGTCGAACATCCGCACCTGGCTGCGAGCGTCTTTGAGATACAGCGCGAAGAACCGGTCGCCCACCACGCTCACGGCCTCCAGTACGTCGTCGGCCTCCGACACGATCTCTTTCCACGATTCGCGGTCGGGCTTGGTCACATCGATCGCCACAATGCAGTTGCGCGGGGCGTCGAGATCGGTGCGCACCCAGAACACGTCGCCATCGTTGTCAATGAACTCGTAGCGGGCCTCGAAACCCGAGAGCAGTTCGACCACTTCGGCGTCGGGCTTTTGCAAGTCGAGATAAAACAGGTTGTTCTTCCGCTCGGTGCCATGCGTGACGGTGATGACCAGCCAGCGACCATCGTCGGTGGCCTGGCCGTGAAAGCCCCATTCCTTTTCGTCGC
>DASVHB010000009.1:0-6124 GCA_036379195.1 Pirellulales bacterium | reverse complement strand
CAAGTCGCCATGAGCTTCGTGGGCGGCGCGATGCTCGGCGTGGGGCTGTTGCATTTGCTGCCGCACGCTTACTTCGAATTCGACGAAATCTATCCGCCGGTCATCTGGCTGCTGGTCGGCTTCTTGTGCATGTTTTTTGTCGAGCGAGTGTTCCACTTTCATCACCACGATCCTCCGCCCGAGGCCCTCGGCGATGCGTCTGCTTCGGCAATCTCTGCCCCGGTTCACGCGCATGACGATCATGCTCATCACGGGCATGCTCATCACGCTCACTCCGCGCACGATCATGCCGGACAGCCGCGGCGGTTGACCTGGGGAGCCGCGCTGATGGGCCTCGCGCTGCACAGCACGCTCGACGGAGTGGCCCTGGCCGCCAGCGTGTTGGCCGAAAAGTCGTCGGACGGGCGGGTCGAGCCGTGGGCGGGAGTGGTGGTGTTTTTGGTGATCGCGTTGCATAAGCCGTTCGATTCGCTCACGTTGGGCACCTTGATGGCGGTCGACGGCCGCTCGGCCCGTTCCCGGCACCTGGTGAACCTGGTATACGCCCTGGCGGTTCCCTTAGGCGCGGTGCTGTTTGCGCTGGGCGCCCAAGCCTGGTTTTCCAGCGAACAGCGGATTCTCGGTCCGGCCTTGGCCTTCGCCGCCGGCACTTTTATTTGCATCGCGACCAGCGATCTGCTGCCCGAGCTGCAATTCCACTCGCACGATCGCCTGAAACTCTCGATTGCGCTGATGTTGGGCATCGCCATGGCCGGCGTGATGGTATCGATCGAAGAATCCGGGCATCAGCACCACGAGCCACCTGAAAAGCATGGGGAGCCACCGGAAAAGGACGGGGCACTCACGCCTCGCGCGATTTCGCAAGTCCGTTCCGCGTGGCCGGGGCAGAGCCTCGGCGATGCCTCGGCGGGCACCGAGTCGCAAGTAGACGATTAAAGATTGAGGTAAATCAAGGAGTGCGCGATGGGCGTCGACGCCTCGGTAGCATGCAACTGTCCGAGCGTTGAGAAGCGTCTTTGATGCATCGATCAAAACAGGTAATCCGGTTCGCTGGGACTGATGAATTTCACATCGATCTTGAAGCCGGCGGGATACCACCCGGCTCAACCAGCTCGCGCACCTCAGCGGGGCATGTTGCCCAAGTTTCTTGATACGTTGCTTCCAGTGGGACGGGCACAAACGCATCGGGCCGCAGATATGCCGGCATGCCGGGCAGCGCGTCGCCGACGCCGACAAAGTCGAGGTAGGCGGTTTTAGGAAAATCGGCCACATACGCCGCTAGGGTAAGTGGCTTGTCGGCCGGCAGCGTGAAGGGCTCGTCCTGAATCTCGTCCCAGATCGCCTTATGAATGCCTTGAGGATCGCGCACGGACGGCGGAAACAGATCGATGACGAGCACGTGTACGCCCTGCCGTAAGAACTCAGTAGTTTTCTCGACGAACGACCGCAAGGCGGAGCGGCTCGACTTATTGCCCGGCGAAACGAGCTCGATGATGGACACCACCTGGCCTAATGCGTGCCGAATGGCGATGCGATTGGCTCGGGCGGCGGAACTTTCTTGCTCGGCCCGGCGGACCAGCCGAGCACTCGGAGGAGCGTCGACCACGACCGCGCCTCCGACAAGTCGATCGTCCGGCGGCATCCGGGCGCTCTGGACGGCGATCACATCGGGCACGAGTCCGCCCGCGTGTTGCTCAACGAGGGCAGAGAATCCCTTCGGCAATAAGCCGCCGTTTAAGCGATTGCGAATGCCAATCGTCCACGCCTGGTGGAAGTCATGGAAGAGATTAGCATCGACACGGGTCCAATCGTGAACGGGCATGGCATTCGATCCTAACACTCGTTTCTACATCGCCCTGCATTCTATCATGCCTTGGTCCCCCCCTGCCCTGCTCATATCCGTCGATTCCTGCGCCAGGCCGGTCACACGGTTGGCGCGCAAAGTACACTTCCACTTCTCTCTGTTCGTCGGATTGAAACCGGCCACAAGGGCCGGGGCTACCTGCTCCGTCAAATCGAAAATCCAAAATTGAAAATCCAAAATCCAACCTCCGGGGCATCGGCAAGCCTCTGCCCCAGCCACCAGCGGTAGCACCCATCACTCATCACTCATCACCCATCACTCATCACTTTTCACTTCCCTACACCGGCAATCCCCGCTCCCGCCGAATCCGCTCCACGTGCGCCAAAACTTCCCGAATGATCACCTGGTGCTCGCGGATCAGATGCCAGAGCACGAAATAGGCGTAAGCCAGAACGGCCAACGCCGTCGCCGCGGCCAGCAAATGCCACTGGCCCCAACTCAAGCCGCCGGGCGATGCGACGCGCACGCTGCCGCCCGGATCGGCCACGCCGCCCAATGCCAACACGCCCACGATCAATAGCATGTTGGCCAATGCGTAAGGAAACGCCTGGCGTTTGAGCCGCGCACTCCGGGCGGTGATGGTTGGATCGAGAGAGTAGGTTTGCACCACTTCCTTGCACCAACGCCCAGTGCCGATGAAATAAATCACCGCGATGCTGTTCACCAACACCACCGCCAGCCCGGTGGCGACGCCCAGCAAAAAGTGCAATCGAAACCAGCTTCGCGCCGCGGTGTCTGCCGGGTCGCGGATATCGCCGGTGCCCAGCCACAGCCCCACCGCCAGCGTGAGCAGCATTAACAAGATGGTCAACGACGCCAGCGGCGTGATAATTCGATCCATCCTGCGATACTACGAAGTATCGCGGCGGGATACAATTGGTTATCGAGTAGACAGCGGCGACGCCACCCCAGTAGCTCCGACACTCCGTGGCGGAGCTTTGTCGGTCGCCAGCGGCGACCGCGATCCCCGTCACGGAGTGCCGGGGCTACCTTGACGCGGCCCGCGTAGCATAAGCGTCCTCGCTTGTGCATCATAGAAGAAAATTTAGAGCAAGCGAGGACGCTTACTCTACCGTTACCGGCTTCACATGCCAGATTCAATCGACCGCGAAGCAACCACGGCTGCCCTGCCCTGCCCTGCCCTGCCCCCAAGTTTAGGCAGCCCGCCGCTCCTTGCCATCACGATGGGCGATCCGGCGGGCGTCGGTCCCGAAGTCATCGCCGCCGCCTGGTGCGACGAGCGCGTGCATCGCTGGTGCCGGCCGCTCGTCATTGGCCACCCCCATGTCATGCGCCGCGCGGTGAGGTTGCTCAGCCTGCCGATCGAAGTCAGCGAAGTCGATTCGCCCGAAGCCGCCCTGCCCTCCCCTGCCCTGTTGCCGTGCTTACGGGCGGTTGACGATGCGGCGGTTGACGTTCCCGTCTGCCAGGTCGATGCCAGAGCTGGTCAGGCGGCTTACGACGCATTAGTTGCCGCCGCGCGGCTGGCACTGACGGGCCGCGTGGGCGCCATCACCACCGCGCCGTTGAACAAGGCCGCCCTGTGGAAGGCCGGGCACGAGTATCCCGGCCACACCGAGCTGCTGGCCGAACTTTGCGGCGTGCGCGATTTTGCCATGATGCTCTATCTGGCGCCCGATGAACACCTTCGTTCGCCGGCGGGGCTGGGTGTGGTTCACGTCACCTTGCACACGGCCCTGCGTCGCGTATTCGACGAATTGTCTACCGACGCGATCGCCGCCAAAATCCGTCTGGCCGACGGCGCCATGCGCGCGCTGCGCCGCGCCGCGCCGCGCATCGGCGTTTGCGCGCTCAATCCACATGCCGGCGAATCGGGCTTGTTCGGCGACGAAGAAGAGACCCTCATCGCCCCGGCGGTCCGCGAGGCCCAGCGGCAAGGTTTTTGTGTCGAAGGCCCCTGCCCTACCGACACGCTGATGGTCCGCGCGCGCGACGGCGAGTTCGACGCCGTAGTGGCCATGTATCACGATCAGGGGCACATTGCACTGAAGCTGCTTGGCTTCCACCGCGCGGTGAACGTCACGCTGGGTTTGCCGATCGTTCGCACCAGCGTCGCCCACGGCACGGCTTTCGATCGGGCCTGGCGAGGCAGCGCCGAATCGAGCAGCATGATCGAAGCCATCCGCGTGGCGGCGCTGCTGAGCGCAAAGTCGTCTTTCGCTCCGCGAAAGTAGCGTCGTCCGTGGCGCAGGCAAGACATGGAACTGCCGCTGATTCCGCGGAGCGGGAAATCAAGCGCGAGCGGCTGGCCGCCTTTGACGGTGAGTTCACCCGGTCCATCGAGTTCGGCAACAGCGTGAATGTCCATACTGGACGGCATGAACCAGCCCGCATGATGCCTCCGCACGGCTGGTCGGTCTTTCAGTTGCGCATCAGCAGCCTGCCGCTATCGGTCTACCTATCGGGCACCACGGCAATTCGCGAGCATCCGAAAGCATTTCAATCGCCGGGGCAGCAGGGCCGCACATTTGACCTGGCCCGCGTCGAAACTGAAATCGACAAAATCGACGGCTTTGCCTGCAAACTGCTCCGGCTTGGCGATGTTTCGTCCGGGCAAGCCGAGCCATACAGGTTTACTTTTCTTTGGCTCGCTCCGGAACGCAACTATCTACCGATTCGCAGCGAGCGTTGCGACCTTACCTGCAGCGAGACGTTGCCCACCGGTTCGACGCAGGTGGCCGAATGGCAAGAGCTCAAGCCGGGAGTATGGCTGCCCTCGCATGTGATTGCGCTAGCGTACGATCAATCGGGGCGCTACGGAATCGGAAGCGGCCAAATAGTGATCCATGTGCGAGAGGATCGACACGTCGAACGCGCGACCGTCGACGTCAGCGTTTCCGAAGATCTGTTTGCTCCGGCGGCGCGTGCGGGCAAGGTGAGCGTCGTGAATGCCATGGGGCACACCATCGGCGAAATCCGCCAGCGGCAGCCCGGCCCGGCGACCGTGCCCGACGAAAAATGGCGGCTGATGACCGCCACAGGTCCCCATGACGTCGAATCGTTGATCCAGCGGCAAACAGCGAGGAAAGCACTGATTGGCCGCCCTGCCCCGCCGCTCGTCGGAGAGCGATGGCTGAATGGCGAACCGCGAACATGGGATGCGCTGGCCGGCAACGTGGTCATCCTGTTTTTCTGGGCCGAATGGGCTGCGGATCTGCAGGACGAATTGGCGCAGCTTGCGGTCGCTTGCCCAGAACTGGCCGAAGCGGGCATCCAGGTGATTGGCGTTCATCCCGCCGGCAGCAAGCAGCCTGAAATCGAGGAAGCGATTCGCGAATGCAAAATCACCTGGCCGGTGTGCATCGACCGGGCGCATCCCGATGGGCACCTTTGGGGATCACTCTGCGAGAGCCTGCAAGTGGAGTATCTGCCGAGCGCGTTTGTTATCGACGCGCAAGCAAGAATCGCCGCCGAGGGGCGGCTTGCTGAAATGATCGCCGAGGCGCGCGAGCTGGCCAAAAAACCTTGAGCTTACGCATCTCAACGTTCCGATGCGGTGCCGCTCGATTCCGTGCGGCCGAATGGTGGTTGCTGCGCTCGGCCCCATACGCATCAACTTAAGCGGGCGACTCCGTGTTGTTCTCTGTAAGGAACGCTCTCCGTGGCGTTCCGCGGAAGGCGATGCGACGTCTTTTCGCAGTTCACGGAACGCCACGGAGGGCGTTCCCTACAGACATTTTGCGGCGAAATCACCTTAACTTGATGCCGATGGTGGTACTCTCTGCGCTCGGCCCACCCTACGCTGCTTTGCCCCTGCCCTGCCCTGCCCCACGAGCCACCAGCCACCAACCACCAACCACCAGCCACCAACCACCAAAAAACCCCCGACTTGGGCGAGTGGCCGGAGCCATCACCCAAGTCAAGGGGCGTCCTTCTGGCTTGGCGGAAGCCAGAGACTCTTCGGCGAGCTGCCCGCGCACTGCGCGGTCATGCCTCGCGTATGAATTGAAAACCGTGATAAGCCTCGTTGCCGTGCTCACCGTGATCAAGCCCCTCAAATTCCTCGTCGGGCGAAACGCGAATGCCCACGGTCGCTTTGAGCAATATCCAAGCCACCGCCGCCATCAGGAACACGTAGCCCGCGCACGCCCCCACGCCGATAAGCTGATCAATGAGTTGCTCGCTGCCACCGCCGTAAAACAATCCCGCCGATGAGGCCGGGTTGTTTGCCCGTTTGGCGATGCGCCCCGGCTCGGCAAAAAGTCCGACGCAAATGGTGCCGAACACGCCGTTGAGCAG
>DASVHB010000008.1:0-2799 GCA_036379195.1 Pirellulales bacterium | reverse complement strand
CGAGCACCAGCACCTGATCGGCGTCGCGGATGGTGCTGAGTCGGTGGGCGACTACAAAACTCGTGCGGCCTTGCAAGAGGGCGGCCAGCGCCGCCTGTACTCGGGCTTCGGTGATGGTGTCGACGCTGCTGGTCGCCTCGTCGAGAATCAGAATGCGCGGATCGGCCAGCATCGCCCTTGCGAAACAAACCAGTTGCCGCTGGCCCAGCGACAAGCTGGTGCCGCGTTCGCCCGCCAGGGTATCCAAACCCTGCGGCAGGGCTTCGAACAGGTCGAGACAATCGAGCGCGCGAACCGCCTCGATCACCTCGTCATCGCTGGCAGCGGGTTTTCCCAGCCGGATGTTGTCGAGCACGGTGCCGCTGAACAGAAAATTCTGCTGCAACACAATGCCGATCTGCCGCCGCAACGACTGGCTGGTGACGCAGGCGATGTCGCAGCCATCGATCAAAACGCGGCCCGACGTGGGCTGATAGAATTTGGCAATGAGATTGGTGATCGTGGTTTTGCCGCTGCCCGTGTGACCGACCAGTGCGACCGTTTGGCCCGGCTCGGCGATAAACTGCACGCCGCGCAACACCAGCCGCCGCGGATCGTAGCCGAACGACACCTGCTGAAACTCGACACGGCCCACAATCTCGGGCAGGTCGGCGGCATCGGCGGCGTCTTGCCAATCGGGCTGGGTATCCAGCAGGCGGAAGACGCGCTCGGCGCCGGCCATCGCCGTCAGGGCCTGGTTATATTGATTGCCCAGCACGGTGATCGGCGAGAAGAAGAGGCCGGCCATGAATAAAAAGCCGATCAGATCGCCCACCTCGGCGCCGCCGGTGACGAGCACGCGGTAACCGCCCACCAGCAGCAGGGCCGCATAGCAAAGCTGGCTGTTCAGATCGAGCAGCGGCAGAAAGACGCCCTGTGCCCGTGTGACTGCCATATTGTACTGCGAATGGTCGGCCACCAGCTCGCCGAACATTTCGGCATTGGTTTGCTGCCGCACAAAACCCTGAGTCACGCGAATGCCGTTGACACTCTCGGCCAGCGTGGCGGTCACCCGGCTGAACGACTCTTGCACGGCCCGCAGCGACTCGCTGAGCCGGCGGTGAAAATGCTTGTTGATGGCCCACAAGAGCGGCGCCAGACCCAGTACCACCAGAAACAGCAGGGCGTCGTACCACAGCATGCAGGCCGCCGCCACCAGCATCTGACCGATCTGCACGATGCTGACGAACAGCACCTCTTGCACTCCGACGCGCACGTTTTCGACATCCGAAGTCATGCGGCTGATGACCCGGCCCAGCCGCGTTTGGTTGAAGAAGCTCATCGGCAGCCGCACCAGGTGGGCGAACACGTCGCGCCGCAAGTCGTGAACGACCGACTCGCCCAATTCCAGCGCCAGCCGCTGGCGATAGTGCATGACCACTTGCGTAAACACCGCCAGCGCCGCGAAGGCCAGCGTGCCCCAGACGACGCCCGCGGTATCGTGCCGCTGCACCGGGCCGGTGATCACGGCGGCGGTCAGCCAAGTGAGACCGGGAAGCTGCACCGAACGCAGGAGCACCAGCAGCAACAGCCAGTTCCGCTTGGCGCGGTAGGGCCGCGTGTAACCAAAGATGCGCGAGACGAGCCGCAATTCGAGCGGGTGCCGGTCGTTTTCATAATCGTCGGGCCGGCGAATGGTGAGCGATGCGGCGTCGGTCGCCATCAGGCCACCTCCTGCTTGAATTCGGCCTGCTGAAACTCGGCCAGCGGTTCGGCATCGGCCGATTGCAATTGCGCGGCACGGTAATAGGGGCCGGGCAGGCGCAGCAGCTCATCATGCGTGCCCGCCTGCACAATCCGCCCTTCGTCGAGCACGACGATCAGGTCGGCCCGCCGCAGCGTGCTCAGGCGGTGAGCGGCAACCAGCGTGGTGCGGCCCCGCATCGCTTGTTCGATGGCCGAGAGGATTTCGTCTTCGGTGTGGCGATCGACAGCCGAGGTGGCGTCGTCGAAAATCAGAATGGCCGGATCGAGCAACAGCGCTCGGGCCAGCGCCAGCCGTTGTCGCTGCCCGCCGGAGAGATTCGATCCATATTCGCCCACCACGGTGTCGTAGCCGTGCGGCAGCGAGACAATGAATTCATGAGCCGCGGCCAGCCGAGCGGCGCGCTCGATCTCGGCCTGCGTTGCCCGCGGATGCCCGAAGGCGATGTTCGCGGCCACGGTGTTGCTGAACAGAAACGTTTCTTGAAAGACAATGCCGATGTTTCGGCGCAAGTCGTTGAGATCGAGCGTGCGCAGATCGCGGCCATCGACGAGCACGCGCCCGGCTGTGGGATCGTAAAACCGCGGCACCAGGTTGAGCAGGCTGGTCTTGCCCGAGCCGGTGGCGCCGACAAGGGCCACCACCTGACCCGGTTCGATGGTCAGGTCGATCTTTTCCAACACCGGGCTGCCGGCGGTGTAAGCGAACCCAACGGCGTCGAATTCGATTCGGCCAGCAACTTTTTTCAGGCGTTTTGCATCGGGACGATTGGCGACTTCCAGCGGGGCGTCGAGAATCTCAAACACGCGCTGAGCGCCGGTCAGGCTGGCCTGGATGCTGTTGGCAATGTTGGTGATTTGCCCGACCTGGTTGGCAAACTGTTGCAGCAGGTTGGCAAAGACAAACAACCCCGCGCCCAACGGCAAGCGGCCCTCGATCACCAGCCAGCCGCCGTAGCTCAGCAGCACGATCATATTGATCTGCGTCAAGAAACCCATCGCCGGCTGAAACAAGCCGATCTGCCGGAAGATGCCTTCTTTTTGAGTCTCGATGGC
>DASVHB010000007.1:0-4270 GCA_036379195.1 Pirellulales bacterium | reverse complement strand
GCGAGGCGCGGGCGGGCATGGTACTGCCGGCTGAACTAGCGGCCCCGTCGGCTGACGCGACAGCGGCAGAAAGCGATTCGCTAACGCCCGATTCCGCCGAAGATGAGTCGTCTGATTGCGATAGTGAGCAGCAGAAGGCAACCCCTTCGGTGGCCGACCAGCAGGCCGATGCGCCCTCGGGGGCGTCGGGGGCCGGCAGTTCTCTTTCCTCGAGCGGCTCCACGCTGGCGGTGATCGTGTCGGCGGGGGTTTCGTGCGGCTCGTTGGAGCCCAGCGGCGCATGTTTGGAGCGGGCCAACTCGGCTTTGCCCATGCCGCCCGCGTCCGATTTCTTGCGCCCACCTTGTCGCCTTGCCTGACGCAGTAGCGTCGTTCTGTTCGGCAAGTTTCAGACAAGTTTGTAGGTCAGCATCGAAGGAGTATTTCCATGCGTTTTGTGGTATCGAATCTATTGAAGCTGCGCGCCCTCGCCCTCATCGCGGGGTGGGCGGTGTTGTGTGGCCAGGCGAACGCTCAATTCATGCCCGGATTTACCGGCTGGACCGAGTTCGCCGACGCGGGCTCCTCGGCGGGCGGCGTCGTCGATTTCGCCGTCTACGCCAATACTGGCGGCGGCAACTGGGTGAGCCAGCTCGGTCTCACCAGCGACCTGGCCGGCGTGGCGGACGCCAGCGGCGGCTCCACGGTCGACAGCACGGCCTCGTACGTTTTCTTTTACGAAGTGGTCAACACCGCCCCGGCCGCCGGCAACGGCTCGATTGCCAATTTCAACATCAACAGCTATGGCAGTCCATACTCGTCTGGCGGTTGGTTGAACAACTACGTCTTCAACGACGCGGCCGTCACCAACACGCACCCGTATATTGGTACGCAGCCCGTGGGCACTCCGCCCGACAACCAACAGTATTACTATCCCTCGGTGAGCGGGCAGAGCTTAGATTCGACGACCCCCTTCACCAACTCAGGCGTGTCCACAACCGCGCCGACTGGGGTTGCTTCGCTCGGCGGCGCGGGCAATGGTGGCTCGGCGACGTTTCAGTGGACGACGTTTTTCGGCAATCATTTGCTGACCGCCAGCCACTATTCGCCTGTGCTTTTCTTGACCTCAAACACGGCGCCCAGTTATGCGCCGGGTTCGTTGTCGGGCACCACGGGCTTGAACGCCTCTGACGGCAACATCCCCACGCAAGCTCCGGAGTCTGCGACGCTGTTGATGTGGGGCGCCGGCGCCTTGGGACTGACGTTCATGATCCGTCGCCGGCGCAAGCAGGTTGCGCGGGGCGACGTGGCCCTGGCGGTGGCATGAAATCACTGGCTCCGTCGCTTCAGAGCTGACTGTCGCGTCAGTGCTGAATGGCGGACTAGAGCTGACAAGCCGCTACCGGTTCGTTCAGATCGGTTCGAGCAAGAAGTCGTCGATCTCCATCGATACTCCCTGCTGGATAAGGCGCACGGCCACGAGCACGCGGCACTTGCCGCGGCGGTCGATCACCGTGCCTTCGACTCCCGCCAAGGCGCCGCCGCGCACTCGCACGCGGTCGCCTGCGCACAACCGACTTTCGACCGTCAGCGGCGCGTCTTGCTCGATCAGACGCCAGATTTGCAGAAGATCGCGAGCCAGTTCTTCTCCGCCGCCCGCCGGTAAAACATTGGCCACGCGTTTGGTGGTCAGGCTCTGTTGCCGTTCCAGTTCGCTGCCGTACAAGAACACGTATCCGGTAAAGAGCGGAATGTACGACGTGCGGCGGCGTCCGCGGATCACCGACGTTTTAGAGACTTGCGGTAAAAAATAGGGGATCTCGCGGTCGAGCAATTCGCGCGCAAAGCTTTTCTCCTGCCGGGCCTTGGTATGCACGACCCACCAGGTTCGGCCGACCATCTGATCTGGGTCAAAGCGATCGGCGAAATGCGCGGCGCCCACCGCCTGCCCGCCGTTGGTCAGCAGATCGTGCGGAAAGCATTGCGGTTCAGGGCTACGAATCGGCATGCGCTAAGAATCCTTTAAGACGTCCCGCTGCGCCGGCCCCTTGGCGAATACCTTGCCCTGGGGGATAGCGATCACTTTCAATCGTAACCGGAGATGGCGCCGCGGGGAAGCAAAAACACATCTGGTTATAGAACATGGTCTCCTGGCGACAACCGTTACAACCCGATTTCCCCCAATCGGAGCGTCCCACGACCTTTGCCGAGTTACTCGCGCGGTGCGCGCCCGGTACCGGCAAACAAAAGAGAAGCGGAATATCATTGTCCGCATCGGCCATCCCGCTGGCCGGGGTGTGGTGCGCCAAGCCGACCGGCAGAAACTCGTCGCCGATCCGGCCCCTCTCCGTTGTACTACACAGTGTCACCTCTCGCGGCATGCGGCTTACTCATGCTCAGCCGATGCGGGCAAAGCAAGTCGCCGTCCGTGTTTCGTTGGCCACCGGCGAGATGCTGCAAGTGCTGCTTTCGCTCGGTCGGTCGCGCAAAACCGGCAATGTTTACGAGACTCAGGCCAGGTTCATTCAAAGCTAAACGCAAACCTCCCCACAGAAATACCGGTGGAATACGCATAATCCACTCAAAAGGTATAAGCGTCAGATGCCGATCAACCCTTATACAGAGTAGATCGGGCAAAACCCGGTTCTTTTACCAGCGGGCTGGTTCGCTGGTTGGCAGGGGGGATGGCTTTCATGGATGGCGCTTGCGGCATTCGCACACGTTGGCTGGCGGCTTTTCTGCTGTTGGCTTCCGCCTTTGGGTGCCATAGCCCCCGGCTGGGTGGGCGCGATTGGGCGCCGCCGCCAAGCCATTTCGAGCCTAAACTGCCGCCGGTACCGCCGCCCGGTGTGCCGCGCGAGCTGTCGAAGTCGACGCTGCCCGATTACGTGATCGAGCCGCCCGACATCTTGCTCATCGACGCGGTGAAGGTCGTGCCGAAGCCGCCTTACCGCATCGAGACACTCGACGTGCTGGCAGTGCAGGTTCCCGGCGCCTTCGAAGAACACCCCATCGAGGGCAACTACGAAGTGCAGCCGGGCGGCTCTCTCGATCTCGGACCGCCCTATGGCACCGTCAAGGTCGTCGGTCTCGAGATGCCTCAAGCCATCGAAGCAGTTAAACAACACCTCAAGCAGTTTCTGCAGTTGCCCGAAGTGTCGATGGGCCTGGTGCAATCCGCCGCGCGACAGCAGATCTCGGGCGAGCACCTGGTTGGGCCCGACGGCAAAGTGACGTTAGGCAGCTATGGCAAGGTGAATGTCACCGGATTGACGGTTGCCGAAGCCAAAAGGGCGATCGAAGCCTACCTCTCGCAATTTCTTGAAAGCCCCGAGGTGGCCGTCGATCTGTTCGCCTACAACAGCAAAGTCTA
The DNA here is from genome assembly GCA_036379195.1 of Pirellulales bacterium. GTDB lineage: Bacteria > Planctomycetota > Planctomycetia > Pirellulales > JAICIG01 > JAICLL01. Next base: position 918 of record DASVHB010000007.1, on the reverse strand, counting down.
TTACGTCGTGACTCAAGGGGCCGGATTGGGTGACGGCGTGGTGCGGCTGCCCGTCACCGGCAATGAAACGGTGCTCGACGCCATCGCGCAGGTCAACGGCCTCGATTCGGTTTCGTCGAAGCGAATTTGGGTGGCTCGGCCCGCGCCGATGGGGGCCGGTTGTCACCAGATTCTGCCGGTCGATTGGTATGCCATTACGACACGCGCCGATACCGCGACCAATTATCAACTAATGCCGGGCGACCGGTTGTTTGTCGCGCACGATCGCCTGGTGGCGATCGACACGGCGCTGAGCAAGTTTACGGCGCCGTTCGATCGGATGTTTGGCGCGACGCTGCTGGGCACCAACACGGTCAAGAGCATCAAGTTCTTCGGCAGGTTTACGGGCCTGGGCGGCTTGGGCGGCGGGTTCTAAGCCACCCGGGTCTCAGCGTACACGAGACACGCAACACAGCGAGCATGGATATGGCTGGCAACAACAGATCTTGGGTTGAGCGCAGACGCGACTCGCGTCTCGCCGGCCGCGCTCTGAATGCTTGCGTCGTCTGCTGTCTGTCGCTGATTGTCGCCGGATGCGCATCGCACGCGACGAAGAAAAAATGCCCTCCGCACGACGGCCACGATTGCGTGATCTGCCCCACCGGCTTTTGCGGTGGCTATTATCCGACGTGCTGGCGGATGTGGCCGGCCGACTGTCCCACCTGCCCGCCCGAGCCGGAGATCGTGCCATCGATGCCGGCACCCATCGACGGAGAGCGAGCTCCTGTCGAAGGAGAGTTGGTGTTGCCGCCCTCGCAGTCGGCGGCCAACCGCCCAGTGAGAACGCCGGCGAAGGACAGGGGCCTGGTCAGCCATCGCCGGCCGCGCCCAGCAACCAACAACCAAGACCACACTTCCGCGCCAAAACCCGCGCCAAGC
>DASVHB010000006.1:0-3076 GCA_036379195.1 Pirellulales bacterium | reverse complement strand
CGTGGTCGAGCACGACGAAGACACGATGCTCGCCGCCGACCACTTAATCGACTTTGGTCCCGGCCCCGGTGTGCGCGGGGGCGAAGTGGTGGCTTCGGGCGATGTGGCCGACATCTGCAACTCGGGCCGCAGCCTCACCGGACAATATCTCTCTGGCAAGCTGCGCATCGATGTGCCGCAGCAACGCCGCCCCACCAACCACAAGTGGCTCAAGGTCGTCGGCGCGGCCCAGAACAACCTCAAGCAAGTCGACGTCGAAATCCCGCTGGGCACGTTTGTGTGCGTGACCGGCGTGTCGGGCTCGGGCAAAAGTTCGCTGGTCAACGGCATTCTGGTCGAGGCCCTGCGCCGCGACCTCAACGGCGGCGAGGGCGAACCGGGCCGGCATGAGCGCATCGAGGGCCTGGAGCATCTCGACAAACTGATCGCCATCGACCAGTCGCCCATCGGCCGCACGCCGCGCTCAAACCCCGGCACCTATATCAAGGTGTTCGACGAAATCCGCCGGCTCTACGCCCAACTGCCCGAGTCGAAGGCCCGCGGCTATCAAGAAGGGCGCTTCAGCTTCAATGTCGAAGGCGGCCGTTGCGAAGCCTGCCAGGGCAACGGCTCGAACCGGTTGGAAATGGATTTTCTGGCCGACGTGTGGGTCACCTGCCCGGTGTGCGAAGGCCATCGCTTCAACCGCGAGACGCTGCAAGTGCGGTTCAAGGGTAAGTCGATTTCCGACGTGCTCGAAATGGACGTGCAGCAGGCGCTGGAACACTTTGAAAACATTCCCAAGATCCGGCACAAGCTGCAGACGCTGCACGACGTGGGTCTCGATTATCTGAAGATCGGCCAGCCCTCGCCCACGCTTTCGGGCGGCGAGGCCCAGCGCATCAAGCTGGCCCGTGAGCTGGTCAAGAAGAGCACCGGCCGCACGCTTTACTTGCTCGACGAGCCGACCACCGGCCTGCACTTCGCCGATATTCGCATGCTGCTCAAGGTGCTGCACGACTTCGCCGACGCCGGCAACACCGTGCTGGTGGTCGAGCACAATCTCGACGTCATCAAGACGGCCGATTGGATCATCGACCTGGGGCCCGAAGGCGGCGATGCGGGCGGGCGGCTGGTGGCGGCGGGCACACCCGAAGACGTGATGCGCGTCGCCGAGTCGCACACCGGGCAGGCGCTGGCCCGGCATTTAAGCGGTCAGCAAGATCGCGCCAAGGCCAACGGTTCGCCGCCGGCGGCGAAAAAACCAGCGGAGCCATTCGTCATCTCGACCAAAATCAAAGTGCTGGGCGCACGGCAGCACAACCTCAAGTCGGTCGATGTCGAAATCCCTCGAGACCAGATCACCGTCTGCTGTGGTCAAAGCGGCTCGGGCAAAAGCTCGCTGGCCATGGATACCATCTATGCCGAAGGACAACGCCGCTACGTCGAAAGCCTCAGCTCATATGCCCGGCAGTTTGTCGGCCAGATGCAAAAGCCGCAGCTTGAGCACATCGAAGGTCTCTCGCCGGCCATCGCCATCGAACAAAAGCATCTGGGGCACACGCCGCGATCGACCGTCGGCACGGTGACCGAGATCTACGACTACCTTCGCATCCTTTTCGCCCGGCTGGGCCAGGCTCACTGCCCCGATTGCGATGTGCCCATCGGCACGCAGTCGGCCGATGAGGTGATCGACAAGATCATGGCCCATGCCGAGGGCACCAAGCTGTTCCTGATGGCGCCGCTCGAGATTCAGGTGGGCGAGCGCTACGAAACGTTGTGGCAAGAAATCAAGGCGGCGGGTTATCCGCGCATGCGCGTCGATCGCCAGTCGTACTCGATCGACGAACCTCCCAAGATCGACCGCCGCCGCAAGCACCTGGTCGAGGTGGTGGTCGATCGGGCGGTGATCCGCTCGAACAACCGGTCGCGCATCGCCGACAGTGTGGAAAGCGCCCTGAGCCTGGGTCGCGGCGTGTTGCACGTGTGCTTCCCCAATGACAACGTGCCCGAAGAGAACTGGCGCACCGAGATCCACAGCCAGCACTTTGCCTGCGACCGTTGCGGGCGAAGTTTCGAGCCGCTCACGCCGCACAATTTTTCGTTCAACAGTTCGCTGGGTTGGTGCTCGTCGTGCGAAGGGCTGGGCACGCAGACCGGCGCGAACCCAGCGGCGCTGTTGCACGATCCAAAGCTGAGCCTCGCCGACGGCGCCGTCGCCATCTGGCCGGAGCCCGAAAACCCCTACTTCCGCCCGCTGATCGAAGCCTTCTCGGCCCACACGGGCGTGCCGCTCGACGTGCCCTTCGACCAGCTCGCCGCCAAACACCGCCGCGTGCTGTTGCACGGCACCGGCGACGATTGGATGGCGGTGTATCCGTCGGAGTCTGTAGGGAACGCCCTCCGTGGCGTTCCGAGAGCAACCAAACAACGTCGCGCCACGCCCGGAGCGCCACAGAGGGCGTTCCCGACAGAGGCCGAACCGAGCAAGAGCCGCACCGCGCAGGCGCCGCTCTTCCGCTTTCAGTACAAGGGTCTCTATCCTGCCTTGGAAGAAGCATCTCGCCTCTCTCAAGGTTTCCGCAGCCGGCTCGATCACCTGGTCGACGAAGTCGAGTGTTCCACCTGCGGCGGCAGCCGGCTGCGCGACGACGCCGCGGCGGTGCGCTTCCGCGGCCAGACGATGGACGAAGTCTGCCGCACGCCGCTGGGCGACTTGCTTGGGCGCATGTCGGGCCTGAAGCTGTCTGCCAACGAGCGAAAAGTGGCGGGCGAGTTGCTACGTGAAGTGACCAACCGTCTGCAATTCCTCATCGACGTGGGGCTGGAGTATCTGACGTTGAACCGCTCCGCACCGACGCTGTCCGGAGGTGAGGCCCAGCGCATTCGCCTGGCCAGCCAGGTGGGCAGCGGACTGACCGGCGTGCTCTATGTGCTCGACGAACCGACCATCGGCCTGCACCCGCGCGATAATCGCCGCTTGCTCAAGGCCCTGACCAAGCTGCGCGACTTGGGCAACACGCTGCTGATGGTCGAGCACGATCGTGAAGTGGTGGAGAGCGCCGATCAGTTGCTCGATTTCGGTCCTGGGGCCGGC
>DASVHB010000005.1:0-2241 GCA_036379195.1 Pirellulales bacterium | reverse complement strand
TTGGAAAAACCGTGACCTAAGCAGTTATCTTTCGTCGCTGCTCATTCACCAGGGGCACGTCTACGGCATGAACGATGGCGGTGAGTTTGGCTGCGTGCGGTTGAGCGACGGTAAAACAGTCTGGATCGACGGTCGTCACGGCTTTTATTGCACGCCGCTCTTGGCCGGTTCGGAGCTGCTCTGCCTCAACGAAAAAGGCGACCTGCTGTTGTTGGCCGCCACGCCCAAGTTATTTCAGCCGCTGGGCGAGGCCAAGCTCGCCAACCGCGCCACCTGGACCTCGCCCGCCTTGGCGGGCAAATGGCTTTACATCCGTGCTGATGAGCGGCTCATGGCGTTTAAGATGAGGTAAAGATGGTCACGAGTGGATATGCGACGCTGGCCGGTTTTTTGGCCGTTGTGGAACTTGCCGCCGCCGTGTGGGCGGTGCTCGTCGGCGCGCGGAGTCTCTGGGCGGCAAACTCCGGCCACGACGACGCTGAACGGCTTGAGGCCCGCACCTATCTCGCGGGTTTGCTGGCGTATCTGCTTCTCGGCGCCAGTCTGCTTTCTTGGTTGGTATTCTACTTCATGCTCGACAGCTTCGTGTCGCAGTGGAAAGGGGCGATGTGCGTTTACGGGGTCACGCAAATCGGCGCCGGCAGCTATGGGATTCATCGCTGGCTGCCCCGCCTGGTGTTGCTCGAACAGACGCTTAAGCCACTGTTGATTTTTACCACCGGCGCCGCGCTGGTCGCTTACCGCTACTATCGCCGGCAAGGCACGCGCACGCTGCTGCCGCACGTGGCCTTGCTGTTGCTGCTGGCCGCCGCGCTGGCGGCGCTCGACGCTGCGACCGAACTTGCCTACGTAGCCATTCCCAAACGCGAGAGCCTGCCGAATTCCGGTTGCTGCAGCGCCGCGGCGTTTTCTCAGGAGCCCCCGGCGCGGGCCAACCCGCACGAGCCGCGGCAATGGACGAGCGCCTTCTACGCGAGCCAGACGCTGATGGTTTTGCTGGTGCTTGGCGCCGGCGCCGGTGGCAAAGCATCGTTCCTGCGGCGCGGCTGGCCGCTGTTGTTGCCGGCGGGCATGACGCTCGCCATCGCAATGGAGTTTTTCGTGCATGTCGCTTCGCCCGCCTTGCTGCATTTGCCCTATCATCATTGCATCTATGATCTGGTGGCCAGGGTGCCCGAATCGGCCGTGGCGCTTTCGCTTTTGTTCGCGGCGACGTGCTGCGTGGGCTGGTCGGCGGTGGTAAGCGGCCTGGCCCGCCGCGAAGCGCCCGCCGAGCCGAGCGGCGAAGCACACCATTGGCTGGCCTGGTCGCTGTTGGGCTACGTTGGTTCGACGGCGATGATTTCCTTCAATCTCTGGCTCGCTTGATGGGACGTCGCTATTGGTGGTCGGCTTTCGTCATCGGCGCGCTCGCCATCGGGCTGCCGCTCTGGGGCACGTATTCACGGCGGCAGCGATTGCCGCAATGCGCCCTGGACGGAGTGGCGATCGTTCCCACCTACGCGGTTGAAATTGACGTTGAGGGGCAACCGACGCGCCGCTTTTGCTGCATCCGCTGCGCCGAATACTGGCTTGACATCGAACAAGAATCATTACAATCCATATCGGTCACGGTGGTCGATGAGGTCTCGGCGCAACCGATTGATGCTCGCGACGCCGTGTTTGTGCGTAGCCCGGTCACGACGAATGCCGTCACCGGCAACAACATTCACGCCTTCGCCGAAGCGGCCGACGCACAGGAACATGCCGACCAATTTCACGGCCGCTTGTTAAACGACCACGAACGCCCTTTCCATGAAGCCTTCCGCCGATAATTCGATTTTGTGCCTGATCGCGGCGCTGTCGCTGGCGGCCGGCGCCGTCGTCGTAGCCGGATCGCTGACGCATCGCTCGCGCAGCGCCCAGCGTAGTTTCCAACAGGCCGTCGGTGGCCTTGGGCTGGGGTGCCAGCTCGACATCGGGCGTTCCTCTTGGCATTTTGATCCACGCATCGACGACGACAACGCCGGCCTCGACGTGATTCCCGCCCTGGGCCAACTCAGCCCTTGGCATGCCATTGCTCTGTTCCCCTCATCGGCGGGTAGCCGTCTGGCGGAGGAATAAGCATGGCCTGGATCGAAATCGCCCGCACCGGCGTCACCGCCATGCGGTTGCACCCCTGGCGCAGCGTGGCGACCATCGCCTGTGTGATGGCGGCGCTTGGGCCCTATCTCACCGGGCTTGGCCTCGCCGGCGGCCTGG
>DASVHB010000004.1:0-3845 GCA_036379195.1 Pirellulales bacterium | reverse complement strand
AGCATCGTTCACCGCCTTGGCATAAATCTGCACGTCGGGCAGCAGCGCCTCTGTGGTCCGATCGTCGCGTTGCCGCAGCTCTTCGATCTGCCGGTTAAGGGCCGACAGCTTTTCTTTCAAGGCTTGCCTCGTTTCCGCCGGCACTTCGATGCCGGGCTTGGGAATGCGGCGAGCACGGTCGGGCAGATTGTCGCCGGGGCCATCGGCACGGGTATGGTGAGCGAGCGAAATCAGAAGCAGCAGAACGGCAAGAAATCGCATGGTTTGTTTTCGTCGTGGGAGTAGGTCAATCAACGTGCTGGTACACAAGGTAATTTGCGATGGACAAGTAGGCTAGCCCGGATGATTCAACAACGTCGCCATCGTGCACGACGTCGTGGCCTGGAAGCCCGACGCGGCGGCGGGTAAGGCCGTCTACGACCCTCATTCGTACCATTTACGCTGAATTACGCCGCCCACGGCAACCGATTGAATCGGAAGAGTGGATATACCGCACTTTTCAGAAAAGCACTGCCGTGCCGCGTCTGTCGATCGTCATTCCGGCGCTCGGCGCCTGGGAACAGCTCGAAGCGACCCTCGTCTCGGTGCTTGGCAATCGGCCCGCCGATACCGAGGTGGTCGTTGCCCTGCACGAGGGATACGAAGATCCCTACGGCCTGGAGGGCGAGGTGCGGTTTGTGCGGCTGCGATCCGGCGCCACGACGCTTGTTGCCTGGAACGCGGCCATCGCGGCCTGCCGGGCGCCGCTCGTCCATTTGCTGGCCTGCGGAGCAACGGTGGGTGAGGGGTGGTGCGACGCCGCGGTCGGGCATTTCGACGATGCCCGTGTGGCTGCGGTGGCGCCACTCGTGCTAAGTGACGGCGAGCGCATCGGTACTGCCGGGTGGCACTATTCGCTGGGTGGCGCGGCGAACCATTTTGCCGCGGGAAAGCGGGCGGACGCCATTGGCGCGCCTGACGAACGCTGGATGGGTCCACACGGCGCCGCGGCGTTTTATCGGCTCTCGGCGCTTGCGCCGGCACCCGCGGCGTTCGATTCGACGCTGGGCGACGAGCTGGCGCCGCTCGATCTGGCGTTGCGACTGCGTCAGGCCGGCTATCGCGCGATTCTGGAGCCGCGCAGCCGCGTGATCATACCAGAACTTGCAAACTTCGCGTCGTCCGCATTGCAGGCAGAGCGGCTGTTTTGGCGTCACGCGGCCCACGATGGCTCGTGGCAGCCGGTGGTGGCTCACGTCGGCGCGGTGGCGTTGGAGTTTGCCGGTTCGCTGCCGCGACCTCGCAGTGTCTGGCAACTGGCCCAACGAATTGGGGGAATATTTCGTTTGCGCCCCTCAACATGCGCCGCGTATCGACTAACGCCTCATGCGGTCGCCGAGCCGTCCGAAGCGTTGTCTTCCAACCATCAATTCCATTCGTCTCATGGCCGCGGCTTCCGCCGCGCTAAGCGCGGGGCAATGTCGCCTTTCGCTCCGCGAAAGTAGCGTCACAGCGGAATACTGCTTCTGTCGCGGAGCGAACGGCGACAATAGCGCACCGATAATAGCATAAAGCCATTTAGCGAAGCGGAGGAACCGGGGGCTAGGAACACCCAGCCGCCGCTCGTTACAATAGGGCGGTGTCACAGAATCAACTCATCCTGCTGATCATGGCCGCCGTGGTGGCCTGGGGCGGCTTTCTGGCCGTGGGCAATTACCTGGCCGGGCATAACTGGCGCGGGCCCGCCATGGTCATGGGCTGCGTGTTCGCCTTTCTCGCTTTTTGGGCGCTGATGCTCGCCTCGCGCCGCCGTCGCGGTTAAGCCGCTCATTTTCCGCATGAAAATTGTCGACGTTCGCACCATCGCGCTCCGCGGGGCCACGCACGACCACGGCTGGCCCGGAGGCACCGACCCCAATGTGCAGTACAACACGCTGGTCGAAATCGCCACCGACGAGGGTCTCACTGGGCTGGGCAGTTGCTACACCACGCGAGCGTTGGTCGAAGGTTCGCTCGAACTTTTGCGCCCCCACCTCATCGGCGAAACGGCGTTCGAAGCCGAGCGAGTCAGCGAAAAGCTGCGGCAGTCGATGTTCTGGCTGGGCCGCGGCGGCTCGGTCGAACATACGATCAGCGGCATCGACATCGCCCTGTGGGACCTGCTGGGCAAAGCCCTGGGGCAGCCGGTCTCGCGGCTGCTGGGGGGCAGCTATCGCGATCGCATCAAGCCCTATGCGTCGATGTTGTTCGAAGAACCAGGGCTGCTGCGCGAAAAGCTGGCCGAGCAAGTCTCTCGCGGCTTTCGCGCCATCAAGCTCGGCTGGCGGCCATTCGGCCGCGTCAGCCGGCAATACGACGAACTTCTAATGCGCACGGCCCGCGATACCGTGGGCGACGAAGTCGAGCTGATGGTCGATGCCGGCGGCAGCGAGCAATTCTGGCCGCACGGCGTAAGCTGGGCCCGCGAGACAGCCAAAATGCTTGGGCAGTACGGCGTGGTTTGGTTCGAAGAGGCGCTTAAGCCCGACGATGTCAATGGCTTTCGCGAGCTTCGGCAAACGTCGCCGGTGCTGATCGCCACGGGCGAGGTGCTCACGCGGCGACAATCGTTTCAGCCGTTCATCGAAAGCCACGCGGTGGATATCATTCAGCCCGACCTGACGAAATGCGGCGGCCTGAGTGAGGGCCGGCGGCTGGCGTGGGTGGCCTACGATCACGGCGTGCTGCTGGTGCCGCATGGCTGGAACACGGGCGTGGGCGTGGCGGCCGATCTGGCCTTGTCGGCGGCCATGCCGGTGGCCCGCTGGGTCGAGTATCAGACCGGCGTGCCCTACATCGAAGAAATCATTTCCCCGCGTTTTCAGCTCGATGCCGATGGCATGTTGCGCGTACCTACCGGGCCGGGGCTGGGCATTGAACTCAATGCCGACGCTGTCGAGAAGTATTCGCGCACCAGGTAGCTCCCGGCCTTGTGCCGGACGGTTACGGCGTCGCTTCGTTTTCATTTTGTCAATCGTTGTGCGCGACGACCGGGCAAATCTAAAGTCACCTTTCGCTGGAACGAACGTAACGCTTCTTTCGCGGAGCGAAAGGCGACAATGGCGTGCCGGCACCCGCACACATCGATTCGGAACACAGCGCCGCCACCCGCCACCAGCCACCCGCTCAACCAACGGCGTCTAGCCCTTCAGCCAGCGCGGCCCGCACCCATTCCAAAGATTCGATTCCGACCGACAACCGGATCGTGCCGAACGTAATGCCCAACGCCTCGCGCGCCGACTCGGGCAGCGAACGATGACTCGTCGACGCCGGATGGCTTAGCGTGGTGCTCAGATCGCCCAGCGACGGGCAAAACGCAATCTGCCGCGCGCCGGCGATAAATCGCTCGGCCGCTTCGCGCCCGTTTCTCAAAGTAAACGTAACCATGTTGCCAAACCGCCCGCCGAATTGACGCGCGGCCAAGGCATGATCGGGGTGAGCTTCAAGGCCCGGATAATCAACGTGCGCGACCTCGCGGCGTTTTTCGAGATCTCGCGCCGCCATCAGTGCATTAGCGCCCGCGCGTTCGGCGCGCAAAGCCAACGTGCCCAGGCCGCGCAACGCCAGCCAGCAATCGAATGGGCTGGTCGACCAACCCCACGTCGATTGCGTCGGCACGATGCGCGCCCAATCTTTTGTACGGCCGCAGAGCAAGCCAAGCAAAACGTCGCTATGCCCGCTCATGAGCTTCGTCAGGCTTTCGACCACCAAATCGGCCCGCAGTTCCAAGGGGCGGCAAACAACCGGCGTGGCAAAGGTATTGTCGATCAGCAACAACGCGCCTCGGGCATGCGCCAAGTCGGTCAACGCCGAAACGTCAGAGACCC
>DASVHB010000003.1:0-5086 GCA_036379195.1 Pirellulales bacterium | reverse complement strand
GACTGTGATCGGTGGCCACCTGCTGCGCCGGCAGCCGCGTGCCGTCGGCCAGCGTTACCAGAATCGAAGCCGGCTTCTGGGCGAAGCTGAACGAGCTAGTGATGATATATCCGTCGGATGACACAATCAGACCGGTGGTGGGGCCAGTGCCGAGAAGCACCTGTTCGACACGTTCCAGACCTCCGACCGTTTCGATGCTGACGATCGAAGGAGCCACTCGGGCGGCCGCCGCTTGGATGGCTTGCTCTTCGCGCAGCGGCAGATCGTCGTCGGCCATCGCCGCCGTGAGCAGCAGGCCGACAAGGCAAGGGATGGCCCAAACGCGGTAGAGTGAGTGATGCGGCATGATAAAATTTAGGTCGAATTACCTCTTCGCAGGTGGCCGGGGCATCGCCCAGGCTCTGCCCTAGCCACCGCGCGGCGAGTTAATCATTTTTCGGTTCATCCGCCGACAGCTCGACTTCGATCAGCCGCTGGCCGCGCATCACGGTAATCCGCACGCGATCGGCCTGGTCGATTCGCTCGATCTCGGCTGTCACCGCACTGCACGAAGGCGCCAGCGCATTGTTCACAAACACCACCAGATCGTCTGGCTGCAGGCCGGCCAGGGCGGCGGGCGAGTTGGGCTCAATGCGGTCGATGAACGGCGGCGTGCGATCGAGCACGTCGGGCACCAGCACCAGACCCAGCAATGCGGCGCTCAACGCATGCTGCGGCCGGGCGTCGGTATCGCTGGCCGAGCTGGCCACGAACTTGCCCGAGCGAATGGCGTCGATCGTCGGCGCCAGCTCTTCTAGAGGAATCGCATAGTTCAGCCAGGTATTGCTCTGCGCGCCGCGCAGCTCTTTGCCGAGCATGGCCAACAGCCGGCCCTGACGGTCGGTCAGCGCGCCGCCCTGAGCACCGGGATTGTTGGTCATGGCATCGAGGATATAGGCCACGCCGTGATAGGGAGTCTCGAAGGCGCCTCGGCGAGCGATCAAAGGGGCCTTCACCGCCACGACCCCATGTTGCACGCTGGCCGGTTCGTTGCCGGTGGCCACGCCAAACAGGTTGCTAAAGGCAAGCACGCGCGTGCCTGCCTGGGCGTCACCATGTTCGGCCAGATCGAAATGCGGCAGGTCGCTGGCGTCGATTTTTAACAAGGCCACTTCCAAGCGTGGATCGGCTCCCAGCAGTTTGGCATCGAACTTCCGCCCGTCGTCGAGCGCGACGGTGATGTATTCGGTATCGAGCACGTAGCTCCAGGCGGTGACAATGTGCCCCTCGGCCGAAATCAAAAAGCCGCTCTGATAGGCTTCCAAGCCGCGGAAGCCGCCCGCCCCATAGATTTTGACAATCTTGGGCTGGGTTTGCTGAATGATGGTCGAAAACGATGAGGCGGCCGCGGCGAGGGATGCGATGGAGACGATCGTTGCGAAGGCGGCTAAGTGCAGTGACATCATGCGGAGTGCGGTGCGCGGAGTGCGGAATGGGTAGGCGCTCCGCATTCTGGATTCCGCACTCCGCACTCCGCATTCCGCATTTGCACACCGGGGCATCGCCAAGGCTCTGCCCCAGCCACCGCCGAACGACGCATCGCCGCAGGAAAGCAGCTTCATTCCGCCCCCTCCCACTTGATCTCGTCGAGCAGGAACATGCCGTACAAGTTGTCGCCATAGCGCACCAGCATGCGACTGGGCACATGGCGGCCGTCGAACTCGCGATCGTCGGAGAAGTGCAACTCACAGGGATCGTCGTCCTCGCGCAGCGCGAGTTCGACCAGCGGCATGTGCCCCGAGACCGGATCGACGAAAAAGCGGCATTCGACGCCCGCGTAGGTTCCCACGAGCAAATCGAGCGGCCCAGCATGGCCGGCCAGCTCCAAGGTGCCATAGTACTCCATGCCGCCGAACTGCTCGGGACCTTTAACCAAAAAGCGCCTCCAGAGATAGAGCGCCGCCAACATGCCGCCGCTGCCCGGCGGATCGACGGCGCTCGAGAGGCTGTCGTCGACCGGCAGGTTCAACCGGCCGCCGGGCAACGTGCAACCGATGGCGGTGTCGTCGATGCGAAACTCCGCTTCGCCGCCGCCGGCCAACTGACCACGCAGCAGCCAAGGCCCGACCAGCGACGTGAAGTCGCCGCGCCCCGTGAGCACTTGCCACACGCGGTCGCGGTTCAGTCGGTTGTAATAAAAATTGGCATAGTCGCGCCGCGCCTCGTAGTGCTGCTTGACGATCTCGGGCGGCGGCTGGCGATGCCCGTGCATGCCGGGCAGCGGCAGCGGTTGCGGCGGGCCATCGCCGGGCTTCTCTGGCAGCTTCGGTCGCTCGGGATTGTGGTCGGGCTTGCGGTCAGGCTTCGGCGCGGGCGGCTCGATGCGCGGCCCGCCCGCGACCTTATCGACCAATTCTTGTGCGCCGTGCACGCCGCTTAATCGCACTTCGACGCGTTGCCGCTGCCCCTTGCGCTGAAACGTTAGCGGTACTCGCCAGCCTTTGGGAAACGTGCCCAAGATGTTTTTGAACGCGTTGACGGTGCCGATGGGCCGACCGCCAAACTCGACCACTTCGTCGCCGTAACGCAAGCCGCGTCGATAGGCGTCGGAGGTTTCGAGAATGTCGGTCACCACCACGCGCCCGTCTTCCTGGCTGCCCAGCCGCGCGCCTAGCGTGGCATGATCGACAATCCGCCCGCCCCGCAGGCAGCCCATGAACTTTTTGATTTGGTTGATCGAGATCGCATAGCCGACCCCGACATTGACACGGCCTCGCTTTTCGAACGAGCCGCGGCCATTGATGCCGATCAGCCGGCCCGCGCTGTCGAACAGCGGACCGCCCGAGTTGCCCGGATTGATCGAGGCGTCGGTCTGGATGCAGTCGGCGTACTCTAGCAGCGTGCCCGCGGGATATTGATAGCGATGGACGCCCGACACAATTCCGTAAGTCACCGTCGGGCGGAAATCGGTAGCCAGCAAGAAAGGATTGCCGATGACATACACCCAGTCGCCGGCGCGCACTTCGTCGCTGTCGCCCAGCGTGGCACACGGAAAATCGTCGCGTCCGAAAAGCTGGATCAGCGCCACGTCGCCCACCGGATCGACACCCACCACGACGGCGTCATACAGTTCGCCATGAGCCATGCCGCATTTGACGGCTTCGCCGGCGCCGGCCACCACGTGAAAGTTGGTGAGCGCATATCCGTCGGGCGAGATCACAACGCCCGAGCCGCCACCTTGCCCGCCGCCGGTAAAAATGGCCAATGTCGCTTCTTGCGCCTTGGCGATGACGGCCACGCGCTCCGCCTCGGCGGCAAGCACGGCCTCGTCGACGGCAGCGGGCGCGCGGCCGGCGACGACTCCCAGCACCAGCAGAGCCAGTAACACTCTCATTGCAAGATCCTTGCGTCACACAGGTCGAACAAGTCCATCGCTTCGGCCCGTGGGCCAAAGTCGACCACAATTCGCAATCGCCGCACGCCGGCCAGGTCAAGATCGATGGGCAGCGGCTCTCGATCGGCGGCGACGTCGGCTTCGAGCAGCGCGCGGTCGTCGCCGTAAACCACCAGCCGCACCGCTCCGGCGGGCCGCGCCCGGTCGTCGATGCCCGCCAGGGCCTTGAGCCGCTTGAATTGGCCGGGCGGCAGGCGATAGACCAACTCGCTACGGCTGTACATGGCTAGTCCCTTGGCGTAGCTCACGCCGTCGAGTTTGAGTTCGCCGCCATCGACGGCTTCGTTGCGTCGCGGGCGGAAGAGCCGAGCCAGCGTGTCGGGCTGCCCCGCCGCCGAGGCATAGGGCGTCCAGACGGCCGACTCCGGCTCAAGGTCGCTAAGATATTGTACCCTGCCCGTCACGGCCGCGATTTGGCCAAGCGCGATCGTATGCTCAAATCCCGCCGGTGTTTTCACGGTCAGCCGGTCGGCGGCCAACCGGGCCTGTGCGATCTCCAGCCGGCAGCCGCCGGCATCGACCAGTTGGGCGACGCCGCGAGGCGGCTTTTTGCCCGCCGGATGGTAATACAGCAGCCCGGCCACCTTGCCGCGTTTGACGTTTAGCGTCTCGTCGTCGAGCTTAAAACCAACCTTCTCGGCGGTGACATCGCCCAGCACGCCGGCCTGGTAGTCTAGCGCGGTTTTGCCGCGGATAACGATCAAATCGCCTGTCCGTTCCGCATCGGCGATAGTTGCCCATTGGGCGGCCAGCTCGCCCGCGGTGTCGATCAGGCGGACTCCGGCCACCGTTTTTGTGGATAACTCGACGACTTGCTGGTCGAGCAATTTGATCTTCGCCCGGCCTTGGCTAACTTCGTAACTCAAGCCCGGCAGCAGCGAGCCGTCGACCAGGTCGATCCATACACCGGCTTTGTCGTGCGGGGCGGCGGGCTTTTCCAGCGGGGTGATATCGGCAATGTCGTCAAAGGAGAGAGTGAGCGGCCCGGTTTGGGTCTCCAGCGAAACGGCCTTTTCTGAAAGCGCGGTCAGCCGGCCATAAACCTGCTCGCCATCGCTGGTTTGTATCTGAAAGTTGGGAGCGGCAATCGCCGCGGCGAAAACGAGCAACGGCGCGGCGGCAAAGCACATCATTTCAGCAATCTGGGGCGAGGTTATGCGGCCCTTCGTGTTCCAGCAATTCGTGGGCCACGCCAATCAGGTGCACTACCATTCTAACCGTTGTGGGCAAGGGTGTCCTGCGATTCAGCCCAAATTCATCCCATCGCCCGCCGCCTATGCGCCGACAGGCGGCCGCTGCCGGTGCCAATCGGTCAGCATTTGGAAGTGTCGGGCAATTGCCAGCAGCCGGTTCTCGTCGAACGCCCGGCCGACGAACTTCAGGCCGGTTGGCAGGCCGCGCTCGCCAAAGCCGTTGGGAACGGTGATGGCCGGCACACCGGCGGCGTTGCCCGCGCCGCCCACGTCGCGCGTCTGCCAGTCTGCTCGGTATTCGCTGAACGGCTGGTCGATCGGCGGCGCCACGGTGGCCAGCGTCGGCACGACCAGCGCATCGAACGGCGCCAGCCAGGCGTCGATCGCTTGCGCGATTTTTCGGCGAATGCGCTGAGCATTGATGTAATCTTTGGCCGGGATGAACAGGGCGGCGTGCGCG
>DASVHB010000002.1:0-2156 GCA_036379195.1 Pirellulales bacterium | reverse complement strand
CTGGCGAATCGACAGGACAGCCAGCGGCGGCTCGCAGCCTCTGGGATGTAACGTCTGGCACGCCGCGTCCGCTTCCACAGATGAGTGTGAGTGGGTACTCACCGGACGGCAAGATATTGGCCGCTTTTGAAAGCGATTTTGCGGGCGAAACGTCGCGCGTGGATCTCATCGACGTCGAAACGGCGGCGGTATCGCGCAGCTTTCGCATGAGCAAACCAGCGAACCACCGCATCTACCACTTGGACTTTTCCCCGAATGGGAACTCATTGCTCGGGCTGCTTGGTGTGCCGGACGGGGCCGTGGATTGGCGCTTAGGACTTTGGGATTTTGCCACGGGGCGCGCGCTGGCAACGCTCGACCAAGACCGGTATCAAGAGGGGGTCTTTTCGCCCGGTGGCGAGATCTTGGCGAACGCAAATTTTCAGCGCAAGGGTCCCGCCAAAATCTACCTATTCGATACCCGCGAACGAAAGCTGCGACACGCGATAATGCTCGACGAACATGGCTACGCATACCGACCTGTTTTCAGCCCAGACGGCAAATGGATCGCGATTGGAACGCAGCGGTACGTAGAAGGCATGCGCACCATTGATCCTGATTGTCCCCAAGCGCGAATCCATCTGATCGACGTATCCACCGGAATTATTCGCGAAACACTGGTCGCTCCGTGCGGACCAATCTCTCTCGCGTTTCATCCTAGCGGAACGATGCTGGCCAGCTCCGGCTACGGTTTTGTCCACCTCTGGAACCTAAAGGATCCGCCGATCGGCGACGGTATCGGCAATTAGGCGCCGCGCAACGTGAGTAACAACCGGCCGCGGGTCTGAAATCACGCCGGGCACAGCGCGGCCGCCGGCACGGGAAACGACTCGCAAAGATTGCTCACCTCGCCGCGAATACGTTGACTGAGCGCCGCGTCGTCCGGCGAGCGCAAGGTCTCTAAAATCCAATCGCCGATGTGCGCCATTTCTGCCGTGCCCATGCCGCGGGTGGTCAAGGCCGGGGTGCCGATACGAATGCCCGAGGGGTCGAGCGGCTTGCGCGCGTCGTAAGGAATCATGTTCTTGTTGACGGTGATCGCACAACGGCCTAGCGCTTCTTCGGCCTGTTTGCCGGTGAGGCCCAGCGTAGTCACGTCGGCCAACATCAGATGGTTGTCGGTGCCGCCGCTCACCAACCGCACGCCGCCAGACAGTAGCCGCTCGGCCAAGGCCCGAGCGTTGTCGATGATCTGCCGGGCATAGCGTTTGAACTCGGGGCGCAGCGCCTCGGCGAAGCAAACGGCTTTGCCGGCCACAACGTGCATCAGCGGGCCGCCCTGCAAGCCTGGGAACACGCTGCGGTCGATGTCTTTGGCGTATTGCTCGCGGCACATGGTCAGGCCGGCCCGCGGCCCGCGCAGCGTCTTGTGGGTGGTGGTGGTCACAAAATCGGCCACCGGCACTGGGTTGTGGTGCAGGCCCGCCGCCACCAGCCCGGCATAGTGCGCCATATCGACAAACAGCCTGGCCCCGCAACCCTGGGCGATCTCGGCGAAGCGATCGTGCGGAATCTCGCGCGGATAGGCGCTGGCCCCGGCCACGATCAGCTTGGGCTTGTGCTCTCGGGCGAGCGCCGCCACTTGATCGAAGTCGATGCGGTGGGCGTCGCGCGTCACACCGTAGCTGATAAAGTGATAGAGTTTGCCCGAGATGTTCAGCTTCATGCCGTGCGTCAGGTGCCCGCCGTGGGCTAGGTCGAGCCCCAGCACGGTGTCGCCCGGCTCCAGCGCGGTCAGATAGACGGCCTGATTGGCCTGGCTGCCCGAGTGCGGCTGCACGTTGACGTGCTCGGCGCCGAACAGCTTTTGGGCCCGCTGGCGGGCCAGTTCTTCGACCTGATCGACAAACTCGCAGCCGCCATAATAGCGGCGGCCAGGGTAGCCTTCGGCATATTTATTGGTCAGCACGCTGCCCACCGCCTGCATCACGGCGGGGCTGACGTAGTTCTCGCTGGCGATCATCTCCAGCCCGTCTTCTTGACGGCGGATTTCGTGCGCAATGGCGGACCAGACTTCCGGGTCTTCTTGTTCGATGAAATTCACGGGACGAAGGGTTCAGGGTTCAGAGTTCAGGGTTCCGTATTTATATCGGTGTGGCCCTGAATGGTCGAGTCTC
>DASVHB010000001.1:0-30769 GCA_036379195.1 Pirellulales bacterium | reverse complement strand
GAATTTTTAACCGGCTTGAGCAAACTGCCCGACGCGCCGTATTTCATGTTCGCCCCCTTGAAGATTCGCGGCTGCCACGGCGGCCTCGGGCGGGCGATCGCGTTTTATTGATGAAACGCGCCCCTAGTCGGTGGGAACCGCCACCAATAGAATTGCGAACTTGCCAGAATGGCCAAGTGTCGTCAAACTAGACGGCTGGCATCGCTTTTACCCGGTGGTGTAATGGTAACACTAGGGACTTTGGCTCCCTCATTCTAGGTTCGAGTCCTAGCCGGGTAGTTTTCAACCGATCAGGCGTAGCACCATGCGCCGCCCTTATCAATTCCGCCTGCGAACAGTTTTCTGGCTGACGGCGCTCGTCGCCGGTCTGTTGGCCGCGGCTGGGGGCTTGGCCCGGCCCACGGGCTATTGGGAACGACAAAAGATACCTGCGCGTCCCATCCCGCCCGCAACCATTCGGCCAAGCCCGCCCGGCCAGGACGATCCGCGGCACGATCCCAAACGCCCACGTATGTTTCTCATTCGCCACGGTAGTCCCGGCGCCCCCCGCTCTCCCTCCCCGCATCATCGCAAAAATCTGGCTTGGTGGGTTTCGCTGAATCTTGTGCGAAGGCCGCGCCTAGCCCGCATCGCGCACGTTTCCCCGGAGCCGCCGAACAGCGCGCCCCACACTAACCCGACGCGCAAGCGAGGCAACTTCAATGGCGATCCTCGCTTGCGCTTCGGGTTGGTGTGAACGAGTGCGCAATGCGGGCTAGATTGCGCGAGAGAATCGCCGTAAGTGGCTATAAGCCGAAGGGCGGCGCACGGTGCATGCAAATTTGCACTCACCATGAAAACTCGAAGGATTTGCTCAATCACCCCTCCCACAGTGGGGGCTATGGTCATCCTCCGACTTCTGAACTTACGGCAAATTGTTCACGGGCGTTTCGCCGCGGTGCAGGAACGCGTCTGCGCCGCGAACCTCGTGATACTCCTGTAGGGAACGCCCTCCATGGCGTTCCGCCAGCGGCGGCGCGACGTCGATCCGCAGCACACGGAACGCCACAGAGGGCGTTCCCTACAGACGCCCATTGCAAAGCCGTTCCTAAGGGCGTTTCGCCGGCGCCGCGCACCGTGGCATAGCCAGCATCTACCCTCGACCTGCCTTCGCGGCGAGTTGCCCGACGAATTGCTGATGCTCGGCGGAGCCGAGGCCGTCTTGTAAGCGCTCGATCACCCGCCGCAGCTCGCCCGCCAAAAGGGCCTGGCCGTCGAGCCACAGGCCAGGGAAAATGCGCGAGCGATAAAGCCCGTCGGCATCCGGAGGGAAAGTTCGATAACGGCCGCCGACCAACTCGTGCCAGCGAATCTCTTGTTCGAACACCACCACGGCCAAGTATTCGGGAATGCCCACCGACTGATAAAGATCGTATTTCTGGTGCAGGTCAGTCGATCGCCCGCCCGCAACGGCGGAACGCGCTGTTCAGTCACCATCGCCATGATGTCACCTCGTTGCTCTCATTTTACGCTTCAATCGGCCAAGCGCCAACGAGCGGCGACGCGCATCCGCCGCGCATGCAAGCGTGGGAATTCAGGGACTGGACGCCAGGAACGGGTGAATGCCCGATAACGAATTGTTGGATTTAACTTTTTCATTTTGCATTTTGACTTTCCGCCGTGTTGACTGACCCCCACCCGCGAATCCCGACCCTCGTGTCTCTTCCCGTATCATCCCAAAGACCTGGCTTGGTGGGTTTTCACCGGACTTTGCGCGAAGCTGGCGCCGCGTCCGCGCGTACGAATCGTCGTAAGTCCTCTTAAGCCGAATGTCCGCGCACGGGCGTTGCAAATTTGCAACTGCCGTGGAAACTCGAAAGATTTGCTTGTTCGCTCACCCGCTGGCGGGGGTGGCGGCGATCGTGCGGGTTTTGAACTTACGGCGACTCGACGTCTGTGACGCTGCCCCAGGATCAAAGATTTTTTCCAGTTTTTGCTTGCAAATGGTCCGGCGAACTTGCGACACTCGTAGAATGAGCCATTCGCTATCTTCCGGGCCCGCGCCAAAGCCGGCATTCCGCTATTGGTTTTGGCGGCTCTATGTGCTCGTGCTATTGCCGCTGATCGCGTTGACGTTCGGCTGGTTTATCTACAAGGTGTCGTCGCGGAACGATTTTCGGCTATTTCCGGTCTGTGCCGCCTTAGCGCCGCTCCTGCTCCCGATCGTCCCGTTGGTGCTCAGCGTGCGGGCCTTCCCGTTCGATTACGGCCCCTTTGGCAAATACCATCGGTCGCCGCTGCCCGACGAACCGCCGGTGACTGTCTTCCGGGGATGTATCCTATACCTCGGCGCCGGGATGCGGACCCAAGGCACGGTGATCATTTGCCCTTCGGGGCTGGCGAACAATCTCTACTTGATGGGCAAAGTGTTTCTGCCAATGAAGGCCATCGACTCCGTCGAGTCGAGTCGCTGGTGGGGCACGGTCGTGCATCACCATTGCCCGGAGGTGCGGACACCCGTTACGCTGCCGATGCACGTGGGTCAGGCAGTTGAGGGACTTGCTGGCCTACCGCAGCCGGCGCCTTTGTAGACTCGCGTCAGCAGGCATGGGGCATTCGATGAGACGGAGCTAGCCATGAAAAACCGCGATCAAGCTGACGGTAGTTGACGAAACGAGCCATGAGAACGTGCCGATTTTCCGCGATTGGGAGTACGGCGAAATCACAGGCTTTGACGACTGGCAAATGGAAGAGGTAGGTTACATCCAACTTGCGGAGGGGCACCGCTACCGGGTCGAAGTGGACCCGGAGCAACTGAGGGAGCTGACCAAGTACCGTCACCGGCTCGGCGTCGATTTGGCCGTGACCGAGAAGATGAATTGGGCGGAGCGGAAAAATCCGAATTGGCGTGAAGCACGTAAAGCACGCGAGGCGCAAAAAGCAAAGAAAAAGGAATGGGACCCGCGGGAGCTTGAGAAAGCTCGCGCCGCACGAAGACGATGGGAGGCAGAAAAGGCGCGCCTATATCGGCGTGACGATCGGCAATGAAGCCACCGCGCCGCTTCTGGTTCTGCCGGATCTAGTTTCTAGCACTATGGCCGCTGATGGTGGCGTCGGTTTTGTATTGGGCTTATGCGACCGATAGACACGACCAGCGATGGCTTTTTCTGGTCTTCGCGTGGGTTCCGCTGTTTTTACCGATGGTCTCGATGACGCTTACTCTAGGAGCGTTCCCAGTCGAGTACAGCGCCTTTGGTAAACTCAAACGATCGCC
Organism: Pirellulales bacterium; assembly: GCA_036379195.1. GTDB lineage: Bacteria > Planctomycetota > Planctomycetia > Pirellulales > JAICIG01 > JAICLL01. Next base: position 27,516 of record DASVHB010000001.1, on the reverse strand, counting down.
GCTGCCGGCGGAAACGCCACTCAAAATTTTTGCCTGGGGCGGAGTCCTCATCGGGAACGGGATGAACGCGCCGGGCACGCTTATCGATTATCCGTCGGGGCTTGGACTGAAGCTCGTCCTGGTGGGAACCGCGTTCTTGCCGCGAGCCAGTATCGATGCCGTCGAGCGTACCCGCTGGTGGGGGCTGGCGCTGTACCATCACTGCCCAGAAATCAGATCGCCGGTCTACGTGACGCCTTATGTTGGCGACCTGCTGTTCGAGCATTGGGGCAGGTTTGCCCCGGATGCGATTGTGGTATGAGTTCCCACCGAAAACCAGCTCCGTAGCGCGATGAACACCAAGTCGCCACTGCACTACTGGTTCTGCCGCGTCTATGCGGCGACGGTCTGGCTGGGCTTCACCTGCACGATGTTGCCCGGCGTCTATTTGGCGGCGCGGCATGGCGACGGGTGGCTTTTCGGCTGGACCTTTGCCTGGACGCCATTTTACGCCGTCGCCGTCATCTTGTTGATGAGTCCCTTTGCGTTTTACTGGCCGTATAGCGTGTTTGGCCGGCTTCGCCGCACGCCGCTGCCCAACGCGCCGAAGGTCGCGGTGTTTTACGCGTCCTACGGAAGGTTCGCGCGACTGAACTGCACCGTGCCGATGGTCACCTGGATCGTTTACCGTTCGGGAGTGGGAATCAAGATCGCCTTGTTCGGCAACGCCTACATTTCGGCCCGCGACATCGTGTCGTTAGCGGAGGGCCGATGGACCGGTTGGGTCTTGGAACATGAGAATCCGGAGATCCGTGGCCCTATTTTACTTCCCGCCAAGGTCGCACGCGCGGTGGAACAGGTCGTCCTGCCTAGTCGGTTGATTCCCTACGCCGAGGTGGTGTGAGGTGCGGCTCTTATCTTCCAAAGAGCAGATGGCGAGCCTGTTTACAAAAATGCGGAACTACTGATGGCTAATTACACGGCAGTTATCCAGGGCGACGGCGATTGGTGGATCGGCTGGGTCGAAGAAGTGCCGGGCGTCAATTCTCAGGGGACATGGGTGCGTTTTTGGACATGGCGCGAGATTCTGTAAGGACCACGGATGTCGCGGATGGGCGCGGATAGGAAAAATAAAACCTCTCCGTATCCGCGCCCATCCGCGTGATCCGTGGTCCCATCCGGCTATACTATAGGTTCGCCACCAGGGAGGGTCCGCTTCATGAATCACCGTCTGACCGCCATCATCGAACGCGAGCGCGATGGCTACGTTTCGCTTTGCCCCGAACTGGATATCGCCAGCCAAGGCGATTCCGGGGAGTCGGCGCGCGAAAACTTGCGCGTCGCGTTGGAGCTGCTATTCGAATGTACCTCTGCGGAAGAGGTGGCTCGCCGCCTGGCTAACGAAGTCTACGTGACTCAAGTCGAGGTGGCCGTTGGGCGGCGGCGCAGCAGTCATATCATCATGCGGCGGGAACAACTACGACGGTTTCGGTGCCCGATCATCGCGTACTCCGGATCGGGACGACCTGGGAAGGTCATCCTACGAGTCATCTCGTCGCTGCTGCTTGATCGCGTTTAGCTCCGCGGCCTCCGGCAAGTCTTTGTAATAGGTGTCGAGCGGGTAACAGCCCGAAACAAGTCCGTGGCGCGGGGCGGTGGTGCAGTCGCTGAAAGTGCGACACACACGCTTGCGGGCCAGCCGACCGGATGATAAGACATCGGCGGGCAATTCGGGATACGACAAGACGATTCGGCCCAGCCCGACAAAATCGGTCCAGCTGCGGCGCACCGCTGCTTGCGCCACGTGCGGCAAAAAGTCCTGCAAATACGAATAGCCGCTGCCAACCACGGGCAGATCGCCCAGCGCCTCCTTGCACCGCCGCGTGATGTCAATCTGACGCACGACGCCCGCCAGCGGATCTTCCGGCGGCAAGTAACCGTCGCTGGGCGGAAAAATCGCCGGGCGCTGAATGTGCGGCGAATAATACGGGCTGCCGCACGAAGTATTCGCCGCCACTACGCCCAGCGATTTCAGATCGCCGAGCAGCCGAAGCGGTTCTTCGAGATCGATCGCGAGCGGATCGCGCTCATCGACACCAAAGCCGCAGTCGTAGGGCAAGACGTCCTCATAACGCATGGGCCGGCCGATCTCGCGGCTAGTAACGTATGGCACCGTGTCGAAGACACTCAGGCGCACCGCGACGAGCACGTCAGGATATTCGCGGCGCAGTCGTTCGATGATGGTGCGCAGCAGCCGCGTGCGGCCTTCATAGTCGCCGCCGAACCGGCCCGGTCGCCGCCGGGCGCTCAAGAACTCGTGCAGCAGGTAACCGTGGCAGGCTTTGACGTCGACGAATTGAAAACCCGTCTCACGCGCGACGCCCGCGGCAATGACGTACCGATCGATCAAGCGTTCGACTTCATCATCGCTGATGACGACCGCACTGTCGCGTGGATCAATGCCGAACTTTTCGTCGAGCAATGGATGATGATAGGCGATGCGCGGTTCGAGCCGTTCGTCGTTGGGCCGACAGAAACGGCCCGAGTGCGTAAGCTGCAAGCCGACGAGCAAATCATCGGTCGTATCAAAACGCTCGCGATGCGCGCGTTGCAGTTCGGCGAGCAACGCGGCCAGCCCGGTGCGATTTTCCGGCGTCGCCAACGTCTGGCGTGGATTGGCGCGGCCGGCGGGTTCAACCGCGGCCGCTTCGCCGCCCCAAATCAGCTTGGCGCCGCTGATGCCAAAATTCCGCCAACGGCGCAGCGTGTGGGGCGAGGGCGAGCCATCGCGATTGGCGTCCCAGCCTTCCATCGGTTGAATGCACCAGCGATTGCCCACGCGCACGCCGCCAATCATCGCCGGCTGGGCCAACGGAGAGCCTTCGGCCGCCGTGAGGATGCGCTCGTCCAGCGGCAGATCGAGCGATAGCTCGGCAAGTCGCGCGCGCAGCGCCGCGACCGATTTGAATTGAGCGAGCTTGGGGAACAAGGGGGGTTGGTGGTTGGTGGTTGGTGGTTGGTGAAGCGGCAAACGGAATAAATTCCGTTCTACATTACGAGGACCGCCGCTGGCGAGGCTGAAATGGCGGTGCCAACCACCACCTGCCAACCACCACCTGCCAACCCCACGCCCCTCGCCCCTCGCCACTCGCCCCTCGCCACTCGCCCCTCATCCCTCGCCAGCAACCACCAACCACCAACCACTAGCCACCAGCCACTCTCGCCGCTAAACTAACCCGCGTTCACCGATGGACACACTTCCAACCGCGGAGCACCCGTCATGACGACGCAGGTCATGAAGACCCTGCCCAGCGCACGGCTGTCGCTCAAAGACCGCCTCTCTCGTCTCACGTTTACTGAAGCCGTCAAACTGCTCGGCGCCGAAGGCAAAAAACTCATCCAGCAAAGCGCCAACCTCTGGGACTTCAAGATCGCCGATCACGCCTATCTGGGCGACGATCTTTTTCGGCTGCGCATTCCCAATGAGTTCATCGGTGACCAACCGGTGGTCGTCACCATCACGCTGATGGCCGAAGCCCGGCAGCGGCTGCATTGGAATTGCACCGCTTGCGACACCGCCTGCCAACACGTCGGGGCCGCGTTTTCGCTCATTTTGGAGGAAAAGACCGCGCTGGGCCTGGCCGCCCGACCGTTGCCGCGCGTGCCGATCGAAAGTCTGGGCGAGGAAGAACTGGTGCAAAAAGCCCTGGCCGAGCGGCTCGAACGCGCGAAGGCCGAGAAGATGAAGGTCGAGGCCGCCGACCCGCGGCAGCCGTGGACCGATTACACCGTGACCAACCGCACCACCGGCAAAAGCTACCGCGTGGCGCTGCGCGGTGTAACGCCGGGCAGCTCCTATTGCTCGTGCCCCGATTTTCGCACCAACACGCTGGGCACCTGCAAGCACGTGTTGCGAGTGATCCACAACGTCAAGAAAAAATTCACCGCAGCCCAGCTCAAGAAGCCCTACCGCCGCAAACACCTGGGCTTGCACTTGCGTTACGATCGCGACGTGACGCTGCGGCTGCTGGTGCCCGAACGGATGGATGACGACGTGGCGAAGATCGTCAAGCCGCTGATCGACCGCCCGATCGAAGACCTGCACGACCTGTTGCGGCGGCTGGCGCAGTTGCAAAAGCTCGGGCACGACGTGACGGTGTATCCCGATGCGGAAGAGTTCATTCAGCAGCGACTGGTTCAAGAGCGGCTGCGCGACAAGATGGCCGAAATCCGCCGCGATCCGGCCAAGCACCCGCTGCGAACCACGTTAGCCAAGGTGCCGCTGCTGCCGTATCAGCTCGACGGCGTGGCGTTCGCGTGCGCCGCCGGTCGGGCGATTCTGGCCGACGACATGGGCCTGGGAAAGACGATTCAGGGCGTCGGCACGGCGGAGATGCTCGCCCGTGAGGCCGAGATCCGCAAGGTGCTGGTCGTCTGCCCGGCCTCGCTGAAATCGCAGTGGCGGAGCGAAATTCATCGCTTCTGCAACCGCGACGTGCAGTTGATCGGCGGGGCCGCCCGTGAACGGCAGGCGCAATACGATAACGACAGTTTCTTCACGGTCTGCAATTACGAACAGGTGCTGCGCGACATCTTAGCCATCGAGCGCGTGAAGTGGGACTTGATCATTCTCGACGAAGGCCAACGGATCAAAAACTGGCAAGCGAAGACCAGCAACGTCATCAAGAGCCTGAAATCGCGGTTCGCCTTGGTGCTATCGGGCACGCCGATGGAGAACCGGCTCGACGAGCTGTATTCGGTAGTGCAGTTCATCGACGACCGGCGGCTGGGACCCGGCTTTCGCTTTTTCAACAAGCACCGCGTGGTCGACGAAAAGGGCAAGGTGTTGGGCTACAAAAACCTGGCCGAGCTGCGCGAGACGCTGCGGCCCATGCTGCTGCGCCGCACGCGAGAGAGCGTGCGGCTGGAGCTGCCGCCGCGCACGACCGAGATCGTGCGCATCGAGCCGACCGATGAGCAGGTCGCCATCCACGGCGCTCAAATGCAGATCGTCGCCACGATCACCTCCAAAAAATTCATCAGCGAGATGGATTTGTTGCGGCTGCAAAAGGCGCTCTTGATGTGCCGCATGGTGGCCGACAGCACTTTTCTGTGTAACAAGGAGAAGCCCGGCTATTCGACCAAGCTCGAGCGGCTCGACGAGCTTTTCGAGCAGCTTTTTGAAGAAGATGATCGAAAGGTAGTGCTGTTCTCCGAGTGGACCACGATGCTCGACCTGATCGAGCCGCTGCTGAAAAAGCGCGGGCTTCAGTTCGTGCGACTCGACGGCAGCATTCCGCAGAAGCAGCGGCAGGAGCTGGTGCACCGCTTTCAGACCGATCCCGCCTGCAAGCTTTTCATTACGACGAACGCCGGTTCGGTGGGTTTGAACTTGCAGGCGGCCAACACGGTGATCAACGTCGATCTGCCGTGGAACCCGGCGGTGCTCGAACAGCGCATCGCACGGGCGCACCGCATGGGCCAGACGCGCAGCGTGCAGGTGTTCGTGCTGATCACCGAGCAGACGATCGAAGAGAACCTGCTAGCCACCATCGCCGCCAAGAAAGACCTGGCGCTGGCGGCGCTCGACATCGAGTCGGAGGTCGATCGCGTGGACCTGGCCAGCGGCATGGACGAGCTAAAGAGCCGGTTGGAGGTCTTGTTGGGGGCACGGCCCGAGGCGCCGCTTGACGTCACCGTCAAACAGGCAGCCGATGACGAGATTCGCAAGCTGGCCGAGACGCACCGCGAGCGGGTGGCGACCGCCGGCGGCGAGTTGTTGGGCGCGGCATTCAAGTTTCTGGGCGAATTGGTGGCGCAGGACGGCGCGGCCGCGCCGCCCGAGCCGTTGGTGGCCAACTTGCGGGCCGGGCTGAACGCCTGCGTCGAAGAAAACGGCGACGGCAAGCCGCGACTGACGGTGACCTTGCCCGACCGCGGAGCGCTAGAGAGCCTTGCCCAGACGCTCGCCAAGCTGTTGGCGGTGGGCGAGCGGTAGTCCCGGTCGATGGCGACTACGCGCCGGGCTGCGGTTCCGACAGCGGCGGAAGCCGCCCCAGTAGCTCCGTCACTCCGTGGCGGAGATGTGCCGGTCGCCAACGGCGACCGCGATTCCCGTCACGGAGTGCCGGGGCTACTTGGATTCTGCAGCCGCCGCTTTCGCCGGACGATGCCGAATGGGCGAAGCAGTTTTTACCGCATCGCGCGTCCTAGGCGCGTCGGTTGGATACGTTCAGCGCGACTTCGGCTCGCCGTCGGCGTCGTAGGCCGGGGGCACGTAAAAATTGATGGTCACCAGCGAACGCTTGCCGGTATTGCGAATCTGGTGCAACTCGCCCTTCTCGATGAGCAACAGCGAATGCTCGGCAAGCTTGACCCGCCGCAAGGCGCCGCGGCGCTTGCCAATTCGCGCTTCGCCGCTGCCGGAGATCACATACAGCCACTGCTCGCAATGCGGATGCTCGTTGCTGGGCTCGTCGTCGCTGGTGGCGCCGGGCCGCAACGTCATTTTGGCCGCCTGCGCGCCGCGCGTCGCCGCCAACAGATCGAATTGCCCGCGTTTCAGGCCGGTTTTTATATGCTTCATCGCTAGTCCCGAGATTTCGTAAGCCGGTAGGGCGATCTTCCAAGGTCGCCCACCGGTCGAGCAGCTTGTACCCGTATGGACGACCTAGAATGGTCATCCTACAGGCCAGCGCCTCCGTCATTAGTCGAAAACCGTTCAGAATTTGTCGCGCTACGGTGTCATTACCACCTTGATGCAGCCGTCTTCCTTGTCGCGGAACGTCTGGTAGGCGGCGGGCGCGTCGTCGAGCTTCAGCCGGTGCGTGATGACAAACGACGGGTCGATTTCGCCGGCTTCGATTTTTTGCAACAGCGGACGCATGTAGCGGTGCATGTGCGTCTGGCCCATCTTGAACGTCAGCCCTTTGTTCATGGCCGCCCCCATCGGCACCTTGTCGAGAAAGCCGATGTACACGCCGGGAATCGAAATCGTGCCACCTTTGCGGCAACACATGATGGCCTGCCGCAGCACGTGAGGCCGGTCGGTGCCCAGGAAGGCCGCCGCCTTAGCCTTGTCGAGCACCGCGTCGAAGCTGCCGGTGGCATGCGCCTCGGTGCCTACCACGTCGATGCAACGGTCGGGACCACGCCCGCGGGTCATTTCCATCAGCCGGTCGAAGACGTCCTCCTTGGCAAAGTCGATCGTCTCGGCGGGGCCTTTCTGTTCGGCCATTTGCAGTCGCTCGGGCACGCGGTCGATGGCAATCACGCGGCCCGCGCCCAGCATCCAAGCGCTGCGGATGGTGAATTGGGCGACCGGCCCGCAACCCCACACCGCCACGGTGTCGCCCGGCTCGATCATGGCGTTTTCGGCGGCCATGTAGCCGGTGGGGAAAATATCGGAAAGAAATAGCACTTGCTCGTCGGTCATTCCCTGCGGCACCTTGAGCGGACCCACATCGGCGAACGGCACGCGCACATATTCGGCTTGCCCGCCGGCGAATCCGCCCATCATGTGCGAATAGCCGAACATGCCCGAGGGCGAATGGCCCATCGCCTTGCGGGCAATCTCGGCGTTCGGATTGGAGTTGTCGCACAGCGAATAAAGTTCCTTCTTACAGAAGAAGCAATCGCCGCAGGCCATGGTGAAAGGCACGACGACGCGATCGCCGACTTTCAGCTTTTGGTTGCCGGGACCGACCTCGACCACTTCACCCATGAATTCATGGCCGAGCACATCGCCCGACTCCATGGTGGGCATGTAGCCGTCGTACAGGTGCAGATCGGAGCCGCAGATGGCGGTGGCCGTAACACGGACGATGGCATCGCGGGGATCGAGAATCTTGGGATCGGGCACCGAATCGATGCGCACGTCGCCTTTGCCATGCCAACAAAGCGCCTTCATAAGATGGACCTTCCTGCCTGGAGACGGGTCGTGGTGTCCGTGCGGTGGAGCAGGTGCAAAGTGCGCGCCGCGAGCAGTTACAGCACAATCTCGGACAGCGGTGCAATATGCCGGCTGCCTTAATTGTTGGCGGACTGGCTTCAGGGAACAACGGTAATGCCACCGAATTGTTTGAAGTGGTAGTCTAGTGCAACCGCCTCTTCAATGGCGAGCCGCTGCATGACAACCAGGCTGGTGCAGTCAGTAAAGCTCCAGCCGTTGTGCGCGTGCCGCTCAAAAATTATCAGAGCCCGGGCGGCATCCGGCGCATTAACCCACTCTAATCGCGCGACCTTCTCTTCTAGCAGACGCCTGCCTAAGCGGATCGCTCGTTCGGCTTCACCTCGCCGGGCTAAAAGCGTGATCGTCTCATCGAGCACGTAATCCGTCGTTACTAGCTCGTCGACATAGCGCTCCATCACTGAAACTACGTCACCGTGACTTGGATCGTTCGGGACGACTGCGGCAAACCAAGCACCCGTGTCAACGAAAATCACTGGGCGGATCCATAAATGACTTGATCATGATCCCTCGCCGACCAACCATCGGCGGCGTTGACAACGGGAAGCTGCGTCATCTCGTTTAGGAACTCGTGCCACGACGGCCGATGAGCGCCCGCGGTCGAGGGGGCGGAAGTACCGCGAACCGACCGAGCTAGGTGTTCGATCAGTTCCAGCTTTTCAGCATCCGAAAGCGATGCAAGCGTACGTTCCAGGTCAATTCGCATGGTAGAAGTCATGTCAATAGTCTAACGCAGGCGTGCGCGAAGGTCAAAATCATCCAAGGCCGAATGGCGAGACGATGGCGCCAGCCACCAGATTGTGTTCAGGACGGTCACCTGGAACAGCCGCCAAACGATGCGCCAAGCCGATGTTGCGCAAGCGAGGACGCTTACGCTACGGAAGAACCCCGGCCAATGCGGTGCGTCGGCACCGGGCGGCCGGGCCGAAAGCTTTGCAGGTCGGCGATGGTGAATGACAGTGTGTGCTCGGCAGACCAGGCGGCGACTTCGCGCTCGACCAATGTGCTGAGCACCTCCGGCGCCACCGCGATCCGAGCGTTGATCGTCAGATCGGCCGCGCGCACCGTGGCGCCCGAAGCGATCGACAGCTCGACCGCCGCGTCGGAACTGACCAGGTTGGCGATGGCCGTGGCGCCATCGGCCGACGCCAAAATTTTCAGATGGGCCGGCTCGGCCGAGGCGCCTCGGCACGCGCGAGCGAGGCGGCCGACCAACTCGGCCAGCTTTTCATCTAATGCGAACGATTCAGCCGCGCTTTCGATATCGACGCGGCAATTGAGCCAACCCATCTCGGCCTCGCCGGCGGCGTAAACGTCGTAATCAACGTCGGGCGTGGGCGATTGCGCCGCCTCGCTCGATTCGAGTGCCGCGATCAGCCCTTCAAACCCATCGCCACGGCGAGCGCTAACGGCCAGCACTCGCTTTTCGGGATAGCGCTCGCACACCAGCCGCAACAGTTGCTCGCGGGCCGCCGGGTCGAGCTGGTCGAGCTTGTTGATGACGACCACGTCGGCTTCTTCAAGCTGCGTGAGAAAGATATAGGCTGCCTTGGGCGAAAACCCCAGGCCCTCTTCGCCCGACAAGATTTTGCGGCCATGCTCCGGCTTCAGCAGCACGGCCAGCGGCGCCACGTCGAATTCGCCGCCGTGCAAATGGCGCAGCGGCTCGATGACCGTGGCCGCCAGGTCGGTGCAACTGCCGACTGGCTCGGCGATGATGATATCGGGCTGCTGCCCGGCGGAAAGACGCCCGACGGTATCGACCAGGTCGTTGAACTTGCAGCAGAAGCAAGCGCCGGTGACCTCGCCCACGCGAAAGCCCTGCGCCCGCAGCGATTCGGTATCGACCAGCCCGTAAGCCTGGTCGTTGGTGACCAGCCCCACGTTTTTGCCGGCGGCGGCCCAATGCCGGGCCAGCCGGGCGATGGCGGTGGTTTTGCCGGCGCCCAAAAATCCGCCCAGCATGACAAAGCGAATGCGTTTCATAAATCTCAGCTTGAATCCGCGGTTGATTGCGAGTTATCGTAGCCGATGGCGGACGCGTGGCAAATGCACCACTGCTGATGGATTTTGACGTGGGTTCGCCAAGTGCTGGTGGCCGGGGCAGAGCCAAAGCGATGCCCCGGGCGGTTCACGCCGGGCGCCGGTAATACTTTCGTTAGGCCTCTGTAGGGAACGCCCTCTGTGGCGTTCCGCGAGGGGGCGGCGCGGCGATACATCGCAGTTCGCGGAACGCCACAGAGGGCGTTCCCTACAGACACTCATGCGATATTCTCCGACTCCCATGCCACACTTAGCCATCGACGGCGGCAAGCCGATGTTGCCCGAAGGCCCGCCCGCCTGGCCACAGGACGACGGCGCGGTGCGCGAGGCGCTGCTGGCCACGGTGGCTGACGGCAGTTGGGGGCGCTATCGCGGACCGCATGTCGAACGGCTGGCCGCCGCATTGGGCGAATTCCACCAGAGCGAGTTTGTGCTGCCTTGTTGTTCCGGCACCTTTGCGGTCGAACTGGCGCTGCGATGTCTGGGCATCGGCGCGGGCGATGAAGTGCTGCTGGCAGGCTACGACTATCCAGGCAATTTTCGGGCAATCGAGGCGGTCGGCGCTCGCCCGGTTTTGGCGGATGTGTCGAGCGAGAATTGGAACCTCGATGTGAAGGGGGTGAGGCGAGCGCTGAGCGAGGGCAACGTGCTGCCGGCCACAAGGGCCGGGGCTACTGTGGCGCCGATCCGTGCGATCATCGTGTCGCACTTGCATGGCGGGCTGGTGCCAATGCGCGAAGTCATGCAACTGGCCGATGAGTATAAGTTGCTCGTTGTGGAAGACATTTGTCAGTGTCCCGGAGCGATGGTCGACGGCCGCCCGGCGGGCGCGTGGGGCGATTGCGCGGTGTTATCCTTTGGCGGCAGCAAGCTGTTGACCGCGGGGCGAGGCGGGGCCGTGCTCACACGGCATGTCGACGCCTACCAGCGCGGCAAGATCTTCTGTGAGCACGGCAACCATGCGTTCCCGCTCAGCGAACTCCAGGCCGCCGTCCTTTTGCCACAACTTGCACGATTGGCCGAGCGGAACGCCGCGCGGCTGGCCGCGGTCGAGCGGCAGAGTCGCCGCTTGTCTGGCGTGCCGGGGCTCGTGCCCTTGGTCAATCGTGCCGGCGGCAGCCCGGTGTATTACAAAGTGGGGTTGAAATACGACGCTGTGGCGATGAACGGGCGGCGCCGGGCGGAATTCATCGCGGCGGCGCAGGCCGAGGGCGTGGCCATCGACGCCGGCTTCCGCGGATTTGCCCTGCGCGGCCCGCGCCGCTGTCGCATCTCAGGTGATCTGGCCGAGAGCCGCCGTGCGTCCGAAGCGTGCCTGGTGCTGCACCATCCGGTGTTGCTGGAGCCGCCCGAGACCATCGACCGGGTGAGCGATGCATTGGCCAAGGTGGTTGAGGCGTGGCTGGTGGCTGGTGGCTAGTGGCTGGTGGCTGGTGGTTGGTGGTTGGTGAATAAGGCACCAAATGAATGGCCGAGGCTTTGCGAAAGATGTGTTCGTCTCGGCAGACTGTCATCTAGCCGCCAGTCACTAGCCACCAGCCACTAGCCACCTCCCGCCGCCTTCCCAGCCCGCAACCCCGCTTCTATAATGCACGCCTGCACCGGTATCACCAATCAACCCCCGCGTCTTATGTCTGAAACCGAGAAATCAAGTCATTGGGATTCGCTGGCATCCGATCTGGGCGCCGAGAGCGCGCCGCGACCGGCGAAGCCGCAGGTTCGCCCACCCGCCCTTCCGCCACGAGCAAAGAAAAAGCCATCAGCCGCGTCGTCCAGCCCGCCGAAAGGCGATTGGAATGAGCTAGCGGCGTCGCTGGGTATTGATGTTCCGCCGCCTCCGCCGAAGCCCGCCGCGCCTCCCAAGCCGGTGGTGGCTGCGCCGCCCGCTCGATCTGCCGAACCCGCACGGGAGAGCCGCGAGCAGCAAACCCGCGAGCAGCAAACCCGCGAGCAGCAAGCGCGGGAGCAGCGACCACCGCGGTCGCGCCACGATCGGGGCGACCGCGATCGTTCGAGCCATCGTCGCGGGCAACCCGACCGCCCGCCTCGTCCCGCCAGCCCGCAGCTTGGTCCGTCGAGTGGCGAGGCCGTCGAGTATGTGCATGCCGAGCATGTTGATGCTGAGCTGGTCGGCGCCGAGTTTATCGACGACATCGATTTGCTGGAAGATTTGGACGAACCGTTGGCGGCATCGGGCGAGAGTCATGCTTCGGCCCGCGGGGAAACGCGCCCACGCGACGACGACGAGCAGCGCGGCGGACGCCGCAGGCGCCGGCGGCGGCGCGGTGGCCGGCGGTTGCGTGAAGATGCGCAGGCTGCCCGCGGCGAAGAGCCGCGCGACGAAACCTCCGACTTTTTCGAGGTCGAATTTGACGACGCCGAAGGCGCGTCAGCGGGTTTTCTTGACGATGTCGCAACCGAGTTTTCCGAAGGCATCGACTCCGAAGGCATCGACGAAGCAGATCAGCCAGGTGGGTCAGCCGCGGGCGAATCAGAACCTCGCGAAAAGCGCCGCCGCGGTCGTCGCCGCGGTCGGGGCCGGGGCCGCAACCGTGACGCGCGGCGCGAAGAGCCGACCGCCTCCACCGAACGGGCTGCCGCCGAAGACGATGACGTGCTCGATGAGATCGCCTCGCTTGGCGCGCCGCGCGGCGCGCGGCATGAGGCCGCGAGTGACGACCTGGCCGACGCGGACCTCGATGCGGAAATCGAGGCCGAAGCCGATGACGACGCTCACGACGACTCCGAATTGCGCCCCAGCCATCGTGCCATTCCAAGCTGGCAAGAGGCCGTGGGCATGATCGTGGCCGCCAACATGGAGTCGCGCGCCAAAAATCCGCACTCCGGTTCGCAGCGCCCCCGCGGACGCGGCGGGCGCGGACGCGGTCGGGGCCGCGAACGACGATGATGGCGATTTTGGATTTTGGATTTTGGAGTTTCGATTGCCGAGAGCGATCGGCAGCAGAATCCAGTCTGACGGCGGATGCCGCTCCAATCCGAAATCCAAAATCTAAATTCCAAAATCTGCTCGCAATCGGTAGCGCAGCCGTTCTTATCGCGCTCGCCGGTTGCGGCCCTCCCGCCAGCGGCGAAACGGGCCCTCGCACCTTGCGGATCGCCGTCATCCCCAAGGGCACCACGCACGAATTCTGGAAATCGGTGCACGCCGGCGCCGAACGGGCGGCCCGAGAAGCCGGCCACGTCGAGATTCTTTGGAAAGGCCCGTTGCTGGAGAACGACTGCGAGGGGCAAATCAATGTCGTCGAAGATTTTCGCGTGCAGCGGGTCGACGGCATCTGCCTGGCCCCGCTCGATTCGCAGGCTCTGATCAATTCGGTGAAAGCCGCGCGAAACGACGGCATTCCCACCGTGATCTTCGATAGCGGGCTGGTCGATGAACGTCCAATCGTCAGCTACGTGGCCACCGACAACTATCGCGGCGGCGTGTTGGCCGCCGAGCGGCTGGCCGAAGTTTTGCACGGGCGGGGAAATGTAATCTTGATGCGTTATCATCCCGGCAGCGAAAGCACCGAGCAGCGCGAAGCCGGGTTTTTAGACACCATCGAGCAGACGTTTCCCGGCCTGAAGGTGCTGTCGTCGAATCAATACGCCGGCACCACGCCCGAAATCGCCCTGGATAACTGCCAACAGATCCTTTTCAAATATCGCAAAGAAGTAAACGGCGTGTTCACGGTGTGCGAACCGAACAGCACCGGCATGTTGCGGGCGTTGGAAAACACCGGCCTGGCCGGCAAGGTGCACTGCATCGCCTTCGATCCGAACGACCGGCTCATTCATGGCATGTCGCAGGGCGAGGTGGATGGTATCGTGGTGCAAGACCCGATCCAGATGGGCTACCTGGCGGTGAAAACCGTGCTGGCCCATCTGCGCGGTGAGCCGGTCGAGCGTCGGATCGACACCGGCGAGTATGTAGCTACGCCCGAAAACATGCACACGCCGCGATATGAAGCGCTGCTGCACCCGGTGCAGTTTGGAGACGAGTGATGAAGTAGCTTCAAGGCCGTTATTTCCGGAACGGGGGGTGGCCGGGGCAGAGCCTAAGCGATGCCCCGGTTGGTGCACTCCCGGGCATCGGCAAGCCTCTGCCCCAGCCACCGACCTGGTCAATAGCGGCCGACCCGGTCAATGATCCGCAGAGCGTGCAGGGAATTCAAAATGCAGAATGCAAAAATCAAAATGTCAAATGGGGCCGGCGCGCGCGTCCATTTTTACGTTTTCATTTTGCATTTTGCATTTTGCATTCTCTTGGATTCTCGCAACGCCAAGTCGCTCTGGAACAGTTCAAATCCCCCAGAGCCATCTTAGATCCAGCATGCCAGCCGCTTCTGACCACGCCGCTCCCTTGTTGCAAATGCAAGGCATCAGCAAACGCTTTGGCGCCACACAGGCGCTGGGCCGTGTCGATCTCGATGTGCGGCGCGGCGAGGTGCTGGCCCTGATCGGCGAAAATGGGGCCGGCAAGAGCACGCTGATGAAAATCCTCAGCGGCGCTCATGCGGCTGATTCGGGCGAGATGCTTTTGGATGGTCAGCCGTATTCCCCCAGCGGCCCGCACCAGGCCCGGCTGGCCGGCGTGGCCATGATCTATCAAGAGCTGAACCTGGCGCCCGACCTGTCGGTGGAAGACAACATCATGCTGGGCCAAGAGCTGCACCGGGCCGGCTGGCTGCGGCGCGGGTCGCAGCGCCGCCGCGTTCGCCGCGCGCTCGATGTTCTGGGCCACGCCGAGCTGCGACCCGACACGCCGGTGCGGCGGCTGTCGATCGGCGCGCAGCAGTTGGTCGAAATCGCCCGGGCCTTGGTCTTCGACGCCCGGCTGATCGTGTTCGACGAACCGACCAGCTCGCTCACGCAGCACGACGCCCGGCATTTGTTCGGCGTCATTCGCAAGCTGCGGCAGTCGGGCCTGGCGGTCATTTATATCAGCCACTTTCTGGAAGAGATCCGGGCGGTGGCCGATCGCTATGCCGTGCTGCGCGATGGGCATACCGTAGGCAGCGGCCCGCTGGCCAATGTCGACGAGCGGCAAATTGTGACCTTGATGGTCGGTCGCAACGTCGACGAGCTTTTTCCCGCCGTGCCGCACACGCCCGGCGAAGAGATTCTTTCGCTCCGCGGCCTGAGCGGGCAAACCATGCCGCAAGACGTCGACCTTTCGGTACGCCGCGGCGAAATCTTCGGGCTGGCCGGGCTGGTTGGCGCGGGACGTACCGAGCTGCTTCGTTGTCTGTATGGACTCGATGCGGTGCGGGCCGGGCAGGTGCGAATTGCCGGAAATGTTTCCGCCGCCACGCCGCGCGCGCGGATTCGCGCTGGGCTGGGAATTGTCTCCGAAGATCGCAAGGGCGAAGGTCTGGCCCAGTCACTTTCGATCGCCGACAATCTCACGCTCAGCCACTTGAGGCCCTACCGCCGGCTCGGCTGGTTGAGCCTGCGGCGCCGGGCGGCGGCGGTGGCAGAGTGGATGAATCGGTTGGCGATCAAAGCCCGTGACGGCGGACAACCAGTGCGCGAGCTGTCGGGCGGAAACCAGCAAAAGATCGCGCTGGCCCGAGTGCTGCATCAGCAGGCCGACGTGCTCTTGCTCGACGAGCCGACCCGTGGCATCGACGTAGGCACCAAGGCCGAGATTTATCGGCTGATGGGCCAGCAGGCCGCCGCGGGCAAGGCGGTGGTGTTTGTCAGTTCTTACTTGCCCGAGCTGTTGGCCGTCTGCGACCGCGTCGGCGTGATGTCTCGCGGCCGTTTGCGCGAGGTGCGTCCCACATCGCAATGGAGCGAAGAAGCAATTATGGCGTGCGCGGTCGCGCCGTAGAGCACGCGTGGCTCGCGCAAAACGCACGGTCGTCGCGGTTCGAGTTTGGTTCCGCTTTTGTGAGGCGAAGATGCCACCGTCCTCGCTTGCTCAGAGCGGGTACGGAAGTGAATGGCAGAAAAAATGCCTGACAGAAAAATGGGGCTGTTCGCCCCCTTATCTTTCTGTCAATAATCTTTCTGTCATCCTTCCAGGTCACCCGCATGCCACCAACCGCCACTGCCCCCGTCACTCCGTCGAATGCACAGCACGTGCGCCGCTTCACTTCCTGGCTCACGGGGGCGCTCGGTCCGCTGCTGGCCTTGCTGCTGGTCGTCGCCTTTTTTGCCGCGATGGGACGCTGGAAATATGGCGAGCGATCGGCGTTTATGACGCTGGGCAACCTGCACAATATCTCGGTGCGGGCCTCGCCGGTGGCCGTCGGCGCGCTGGGGATGACCGTGGTCATTATCGCAGGCGGCATCGACCTGTCGGCCGGCACCGCCCTGGCCCTGTGCGGCACCGTGCTGGCCTATGTGCTGCGCGAAGGATATAGCCCGCCGGTGGCCGTCGTCGCCGCGCTGGCCACGGGCTGCCTGGCCGGGCTGCTCAACGGCACGCTGATCGCCACGCTGCGCGTCGTGCCGTTTATCGTCACACTGGGTACGATGATGATCTATCTGGGCGTGGCCAAGTTGGTCGCCTCTGAGACCACCATTCACCCGCCGCTGGAAAGCATTCCCGAGTGGCTGGATCAGACCGGCCTGGTTACCACCCAGCCGCAACCGCCGTGGCTCGCGCAGAACGTGCTGCCGAACTTTGCCAGCGGCGTGTGGCTGGCGCTGGGGCTGGCCGTGGCGCTGGGGCTGGTGTTGCGCTCGACGGTCTTTGGCCGGCATGTGTTTGCCTTGGGCTCGAACGAATCGACCGCCCGGCTCTGCGGCGTCAATGTGCCGCTGACGAAGATCGCGGTTTACACGCTGGCGGGGTTGTTCGTGGGCATGGCCGGTCTGTATCAATTCGCGAAGGTCTCCAGCGGCATGCCCACTTCGGGCAGCGGCCAGGAACTGCGCATCATCGCGGCGGTGGTCATCGGCGGCGGCAGCCTGAACGGCGGGCGCGGCTCGGTGCTCGGCACCTTGGCCGGAGCGGCGATGACCGAGACGATTCAAAGCGGCTGCGCCCAGATGGGCTGGAGCAACCCGATTCAGGATCTGGTGATCGGTTCGATCATCATCGCCGCCGTCACGCTCGATCAGTTCCGGCAACGGCGTTTGCAGGCTTAGCGCTCATTCGCTCTCGACTGGGCATCTTTTTGAACAGAAGGTAACGAAGAAAACAAACATGGTAGGGTGGTAGTCCCGGCCCTTGTGGCCGGCAGGCCTTGTGGCCGGCAGATCGTGGCACTGTGGCCGATGCCGTTCGGCTCTCCAGGCCGCTTCAACGTCGCCAAGTCTGAGAGTACAATTGCATTCGAGCATCGATCCGCAACAAACGTGGCTAAATTAAAAATGTCCCGATTGACGCTTACAGAGCGCGTGGCAGCACTGGAAGAACAGCTTGAATCATTGCGCAAAGAAATTGACGAGGGACGGACGAAGGACTGGCGTCGCACGGTAGGCGCGTTTGCGGGGGACGACTTGATGAGGGAAGTATTTGCGGAAGGCCGGAAGATCCGCGAGGCAGACCGGGCGAAAAGCCGTTCGAAGAATGGCAAAAAACGCAAATCCCGCCGATGATCCTGCTCGATACCGACCACCTATCTATTCTCCTGGATGAACGAGATTCACGCCGAGAACGGCTGCGGCAGCGCCTGGAGGATGCTCTCGAACCGATCGCATGCACGATTGTGAGTCTTGAAGAGGTTCTGCGAGGATGGTTAGCCGCAATTCATCGGCGCCACAACGTCGAGTTGCAGGTTCCGGCATACACGCGACTGAATCGGTTATTCGTCACGATGGGCGATTGGGATATCGTGCCGTTCGACCAGGCCACCGCTGAGCAGTTTGGAGATCTGCGACGGCGGCGAGTGCGCATCGGAAGCATGGATCTGAAGATCGCGTCCATCGCATTGGTTCACGATGCGTTGATCCTCACGGCGAATCTACGAGATTTTTCGCAGGTTCCCGGATTGCGCTGCGCAAACTGGTTAGAGGGTTAGAGCCGTAATCTGCGTTTGCTGACTCCGGTTGGCTAGCTCGCCAGCTTCCGCATCTCCGCTTCAATCGCCGCCAGCGTGCCGCCGATAGGCTGATGCAAGACCACGTCGGCCAACTCGTCTTGCGGCGTGGGATCGCGATTGATAATCACGAGCTTCGCGCCGTGTTCTTTGGCTATTCGCGGCAAGCTGGCGGCAGGCTCGACCACCAGCGATGAGCCAACCGCCAAGAAAACTTCGGCCCGCTTGCTCAAGGCAAACGCTTCTTGCAACACGTCGGGCGGCAGTTGTTGGCCAAACGATACGGTGGCGTGCTTCATCAGGCCGCTGCCACAGCTTGGGCAAGTGGGCACGGTGCCGGTGGTCTGAAATTGCAGGACCAGCGCAGCGGCGTCAAACCGGGCCTGGCAATCGAGGCAGCCGATTTGCCGCGCCGTGCCATGCAACTCCAGCACGCGGCGGCTGCCAGCTTGCTGATGCAAGCCGTCGATGTTTTGGGTAATCACCGCCGCCATGCGTCCCTCAGCTTCCCAACGCGCGAGCGTTTGATGGCCAACGTTGGGAGCGGCTCGGGCGAAGTCCGCATGCCCTTCGGATTTTTGCGTCCAGTATTCGTGCCGGGCATCGGCGCTGGCTAGAAACTCATCAAAATAGACCGTGCGATAGCGGGTCCAAATGCCGCCGGGCGAACGAAAGTCGGGAATGCCGCTTTCGGTGCTGATGCCCGCCCCGGTAAAAACGATCGCGCTGGTCGACTCGGTCAGCCAGCGCGCGACGGTGCAGAGGGCGTGAGTGTCCATGCTTTTTTCCTTGGCGTAGCCGTCGGACTTCCAGTTGCGCGCGATCAATTCACGTTACTACCTCGCGGTGGCCATTGGGCTGCCGCCGCACCGACCATACGCTATGCTTAATGGACCGTTCGTTCAATCTTCACACTTATAGGCGACGGGCAGAGCATGGCAGCGGAGGGTATGGAATCTGGCTTCGATCTGCGGCGTTACGGTATCGGCGTGGCCAATGTCTGGCGCAACGCCGCGCCGGCGCGACTTTACGAGGCGGCCGTCGAACACGACAAATCGTCGATCAGCTCGACTGGGGCCCTGCTTACCCGCTCGGGCTCGAAGACCGGCCGCTGCCCTAAAGATAAACGCATTGTCGATCACCCCGCCAGTTCGGGAGACATCTGGTGGGGCGACGTCAATATCAAGCTCTCGGAAGAAGCCTTCTTGACCAACCGCGAGCGGGCGATCGACTTCCTTAACTTCCGCGAGCGGCTGTATGTGTTCGACGGCTACGCCGGCTGGCACCCGCGGCACCGGCTGAAGGTGCGCGTGATCTGTGCCCGGCCTTACCACGCGCTGTTCATGCACAACATGCTCATCCGGCCCGACGAGCGCGAGCTGCGCGAGTTCGGCGAGCCGGATTATGTCATTTTCAACGCCGGCGAATTCCCGGCCAACCTGCACACCCGGCAGATGACCTCGAAGACCAGCATTGACCTGAGTTTCGAGCGGGGCGAGTTTGTGGTGCTGGGCACCGAGTATGCCGGCGAAATGAAAAAGGGCGTCTTCACCATTCTCAACTATCTGATGCCCAAACGCGGCGTGCTCTCGATGCATTGCGCCGCCAACGAAGGACCGCGGGGCGACGTGTCGCTCTTCTTCGGGCTTTCGGGCACCGGCAAAACCACGCTCTCGGCCGATCCACAGCGGCAGCTCATCGGCGACGACGAGCACTGCTGGAGCGACGACGGCGTGTTTAACATCGAAGGCGGCTGCTACGCCAAGTGCATCAACCTGTCGGCTGAGAAAGAGCCGCAGATTTATCGGGCGATCGGCTTTGGCTCGGTGCTGGAAAACGTGGTGTTCGATCCGCACACCCGCGAGGTCGATTACGCCGATGCTTCGATCACCGAAAACACGCGGGCCAGCTACCCGATCGAATTCATTCCCAACGCCAAGATTCCTTGCATCGCCGGGCATCCGCGTAACATCATCTTGCTCACCTGCGACGCCTTTGGCGTATTGCCGCCGGTGAGCAAGCTGTCGTCGCCGCAGGCCATGTATCACTTCATCAACGGCTACACGGCCAAGGTGGCGGGCACCGAGCAGGGCGTGCAAGAGCCGCAGGCCACCTTCTCGGCTTGTTTTGGGGCGGCCTTCCTGGTTTGGCACCCCACCAAGTATGCCGAGATGTTGGCACAGCGCATGCAAGAGCACGGCGCCGATGCCTGGCTGGTGAACACCGGCTGGATCGGCGGCTCGTATGGCGCCGGCTCGCGCATTCCGCTGGCGTATACGCGGGCGATTATCGACGCCATTCACTCGGGCGAGCTAGGCCAGGTGGAAACCGCCGAAGAGCCGTGGTTCGGTCTGCGCGTGCCGCAGGCTTGCAGCGGCGTGCCGCCGCGGCTGCTGACGCCCGAACACGCCTGGACCGACCACGAGGCCTATCGCCGCTCGGTCCATAAGCTGGCCGGACTGTTTCACCGGCACTTTGCTTTATACGGCGGCTCGGCCAGCGCCGAAACCCAGCAGGCGGGGCCGCGGGTGGGGAGATGAGCGGTGATTACTTGAGATGGGGCCAACGATGATCGCTGGCAGAATGCTTATGCGGTAGTTCGCATCCGCAATTTACGGATGAAGGCTTCAAAACCTGCGGCCAACTATTCCTCCAGTCTCTGGACTTCCCACATGAAGAAACTTACGATTCAACATGGTGAGGGAAAGGCCATGCTCGAAGCTACCTCAGCGTCGTCCAATGAAATCGCCGCGCTCAGGGTCCAATTCGAGATTCTGTGTTCGCGATACGAGGGACTGAATGCAAAGTACGCAAACATCGCGGTGCAGTGCGAAGGCTTAAAAGCGCAAATCACCGAGCTACAAAACATGATAACGCGTGAGAAACAGCAGCCGGCGATGGAGGCGATTTCGGAAAGGTTTTGTTCACTCGTCGAACGATGGCGCCAGACTCGCGGACACCACTCGCGCGTTGACCGTCTCGTTACGAATGAAGCATATCAGGCGATCATAGGGCTTGGGCCGCCTGCGATCCCACTGTTGCTTAAAGAAATGGAGCAGCGCCCCAGCCATTGGGACTGGGCGCTGCGTGCAATCACTCAGGTAGACCCGGTGCCGAAGGAAATGTGGGGAGATATCAAACAGATCGCCGCTGCCTGGGTTACATGGGGACGTGAAAACGGGTACGAGTGGTGACGATCAACGAATCGGATTTTCCCAAGCTCGGCGAAGCGGGATACGAGCTGAAAAGCGACGCCGACGAGGCGTACAATTGCCTTGCCTGGGCGGCTGGCGAAAACCACCGCTGGTGGGAACCCACGGCGGGACGCTATTGGCCTGACCGGGCAGACCGCCTTTACACCGTGCAAGCGTTGATGATGGCGTATTCGTCCCTCAGTTTTACCGAATGTAGCGACGCTTCTCACGAAGGCGGCATGCAGAAGATCGCGATTTATGGCATGCATGGCGAATACTTGCACGTCGCACGGCAACTGCGAAACGGTCGATGGACGAGCAAGCTTGGACCAGATGAAGATATATGTCATTCCCTGCCGGACGCCTTGGTTGGCGAAGCATACGGCCGGATTGTGAAATTCATGAAGCGACCCTATCCACAGGAGCCCGTTCTCGGCGATGACTGAGTCCACCCATCCCCCATCCGCTGCGGACGAAAACTCGCTGCAACCCGGCGAAGGCTGGCACTGCTCGCACCTCTACTATCGTTTCGACCGAGGCGCCCTCAAACCATTGAGTGGCAGCGAGCTAGAGGCGGGCAAAGCCGAACTCATCGCGGCGCTCGACCCGGCGGGCAACGACGCTCCCGCCCGCTTGCAAACCTCGGTGGTCAGCGGCCACCGCGCAGATTTCGGCCTGATGCTGCTCGACGCCGATCCGCTGCGCATCGACGCCGTGCACCAGCGTCTGATGGCCGGGCCGCTCGGACCAGCCCTGGTGCCGACCTATTCGTTTGTGTCGCTGACCGAGGTTTCGGAATACGTGCCCAGCGTCGAGCAATACGGTCAGCGGTTGGTCGCCGAGGGCGAAGATTCCGCCGGGCCGGCCTATCAGGCCAAGATCAAGGCTTATGAAAACCGCGAAGCCATGATGCGCCGCCAGCGGCTCACGCCCGAGTTCCCCCAGTGGCGCACCACCTGCTTTTATCCCATGAACAAAAAGCGCAAGGTGGGCGAAAACTGGTTTTTGCTGCCCTTCGACGAACGCAACCGGATGATGGGCGAGCACGCGCGGTCGGGCATCAAGTTCGGCGGCAAGGTGACCCAACTCATCACCGCCTCGACCGGCTTCGACGATTGGGAATGGGGCGTCACGCTCTGGGCCCGCAACCCCGAGTTTCTGAAAGAAATTGTCTACACCATGCGGTTCGATGAGGCCAGCGCGCGCTACGCCGAGTTCGGACCGTTCTATGTCAGCTATATCATGTCGCCCGCCCAGATGCTCGACCATTGCCGCATCGGTTAGCGCGAATCGTTCGCCAATCGCGGGAAGCCCGGCTCGGACAAACCGGGGCATGGCTGGCTACTGACCGTCTGAGATTGGTATGACAGAAAAATTGGTGACAAAAAAATGGGGAAAGGAATCGGATGGAGTGGTGCAGATTGTCAAAGCTCAGCCAGCTCTTTTCCTTATTTTTCTGTCATTCATGTTTCTGTCATCAACGCGTTCGCAGACGGTGTGCCAGCTACCTGCCAACTGCCTTGGGCAGAGCCATGAACGCCGAGATCAGTTGGCTCAGCGCCCGAACCAATTGCGGCGGCCAAGAGCGAGGATGACCCAGACGGCGTTCCAGGCCTCGTGCGAGTTGATTTTTGAATTGCCGCGAACGCGATCAACAAACGTGATAGGCGTCTCGCCAAAGCGGCAGCCGGCCCGTTTCAGTCGCCAGAGAATCTCTTCTTGAAACGAATAGCCGTGCGAAACCAGCGAATCGAGGTCGATCTCGGCTAGCTTCGCCACGCGGTAGCAACGGTATCCGCCGCTACAGTCCTTGGGCCGCAGCCCCAGCAGCCAGCGCGCATAGAGATTGACCGACCGGCTCATCAGATATCGCTTCAAGGGCCAGCCCTCGATGCCTCCGCCGGGAATGTAGCGCGAGCCGATCATCACATCGACCGCCGGGCCTTGCGGCGGATCCATGCCGCCGATCAGATCGGGCAGGTAGCGCGGGTGGTGGCTAAAATCGGCGTCGATGTTCAGCAAATAGCGGTAGCCGCGTTCGATGGCGTATTTCATGCCGGCGACAATCGCCGTACCCAGCCCAAGCTTGCCCTGCCGATGCAGGCAATGCACACGGGCGTCGGTGGCGGCCCGTTCGTCGCACCAGCGGCCCGTGCCATCGGGCGAGTTGTCGTCGATCACCAGCAGATCGACCTGCGGCGCATGCTGGAAGATTTCGTCCACCAGGCCCGGCAGGTTTTCAATCTCGTTGTACGTCGCCACCGTGACGAGCGTCTTGTCGGCGTTGGACATCGGCGAAAAGCGGGGCGCCTGTTGGGCGGGGGGCTGGTTGGATGGCGGTGACGAGTTTGTAAGAATCTAGCCGCAACGGCCTCTCAGGTAAAGAATCATCAGGGGCCGTTTCTCGGCATCAGCGACAAGTTAAATTCGGGCCGGCTGTCGCTCGAATCGACCTACACGGCCGCCCGCAACATTTTGCCGCGGCGGCGTGATGTGCTGAACGCTTGATCGCTCTCCGTCGGAACGTGGTTCCGTGGAAAGCGGACTGACAACATCAGGCCGGCCGGCTATAATCAAAGTGGGAATCAGCCGTAGGAACGACCGGTTTTCGGTTCATGGCGAAAACGATTGATGAATTGATTGAGGCCGGCAACGCGATTGATCCTTCGGACGCCTCGGGAACGATGACAAAAGCAGGTCGTGCTCTGGAAAAACATGGCGGCAGGCCGGGGAGCGTCTTTCCCCCCGCAACGGGAAATGTGGCCGCGAAGAATACAATGGGTGCAGTGGTGCTCAGCAATATACTTCGAGTTGCTGGCACCATCGTAAAACCGAATCGGTTCGGCGGTTCGGATTATATCGCCACCGACGGACATGGCGCACGCTTTGACCTAAATGAAGAGTTTATGGGATTCCTTGAACCATAAATGTTGATGGTGCGCAATGGACCTAAAATCGAA
Source organism: Pirellulales bacterium (assembly GCA_036379195.1). Lineage (GTDB taxonomy): Bacteria > Planctomycetota > Planctomycetia > Pirellulales > JAICIG01 > JAICLL01. The sequence continues at coordinate 3,377 of DASVHB010000001.1, read as the reverse complement.
CTTCAAAGTCGTGCTTTTCAGCCACGTCGACTACCAAAACCTGACCGCCGAGGTCTATTTCGGCGACGAATTTATAGCGCTGGTTAGTCGCGAAAACGGCGCGTTTCAAATTGAATGGGCCTCGCCGAGCAACGGAGCGGCTCACCGGTATGATTTGGACGCACTTCTTGAGGCGCTCGCGATGGCGAAAGACCGCCTGGCCGGATGCGTATCAGTGGCATAGCTTAAATTAGGCCGATTGCTGGAGTGCAGGGGTTCGTCCGTTGCGGCAAGCGGGACGCCTGCGCCACAGATTGTTTGATCCCGGGCCTTGTCCGGCTGCTATAATGGGCCATTAGCCCCAGCGTCCCCGCCAGCCCCAGGCAAATGCCGCCGCCGACAGCCGCCCCGGTTCAGCACGATGTGCCGCCGGGGCCGCGCGCCCAGCCGAAGGCCAGCCCGCATGGCGGCGGAGCCGCGTTTGGCGCGCCCTTCTGGTGTACCTACGCGGCCAATTCGCTGATGATGGTCGCCATCAGCTTGCTCTATCGCTATGGCGATTTTGTCTCGTTTCTCGGTGGCAGCGAGGTCGATTTGGGTTGGCTGGTGGCGGCGGGCATGGTCGGCAGCCTGGCGATGCGGCTAGCCCAGGGCGTCGGCATCGATACGTATGGTCCGCGACGCATCTGGCTCTGGTCGAGCGCCCTGTTCATCGTCAGTTGCGGCGGGCATCTCTGGATCACGAAGGTGCATGGCGTGCCGATCTATCTGCTGCGCATCCTGTTTCAGACCAGCGCGGCGGGCTTTTTTGGCGCCTCGATCACCTACATTTCGGGCCGAGCGCCGATCTCGCGTATGGCCGAAGTCATCGGCACGCTGGGCACCTCGGGCTTCGTGGGCATGATGCTCGGCACGTCGTTGGGTGACCGACTGCTCAACTACGCCAGGCTCGATCGCAGCCACGTCGATCACATGTTCCAGGCGGCCACGCTGTTGGCGATTGTCGCTTACGTGTTTTCCTGGCTGGCCACTCGCGGTCATCGCCCTCCGGTGAAGCGGCGACGCATGCCGGTCAGTTGGTTGCTGAAGCGATATCATCCCGGCGCGGTGCTGTGGGCCGGCGTCGCGATGGGGTTTGGACTAGGATTGCCGGGCGTGTTCCTGACGCGCTATGCCGCCGAACTCGAAATCCCCAAGTTGGCGGTTTTCTTTTGGGTCTACGCGCCCACGGCGTTTTTCACACGCATGGCCATCCGCCGCATGCCCGAGCGTTATGGTATTCGGCCTATGATTGTGTTGGGTCTGGGCAGCCTGGCTTTAGGCATGCTGCTGTTTCTCTGCGTGCACCGCGAGTGGCAGTTTGCATTTCCCGCCGTCTTCATTGGTGTGGCCCATGCGTTTTCGTTCCCGGCGGTGGTGGCGGGCGGCAGCGGCGTATTTCCGATTCGCTACCGCGGCCTGGGCACCACGTTGATGTTGGCGATGTTCGATTTGGGCAATTTGGTGGGCATGCCCGCCGTCGGCGAAATGCTCCATTGGTTTCACCGCGCCGGATTCGACCATTACTCGGCGATGTTTATTTGCGTCGCCGTGCTGTTGGCATCGGTAGCGGCGCTCTATGCCTGGGTGGAACGGAAATCGTTTCGCCGCGCGTGACGCAGACGATCGCGAAGTCGCATAGACCGGAGATTGCGCTACGCATCGATAAACATGCACGCCCGCAGATTGGCTCCGGCTTGTCGCAATCGCTCGGCCTGCCGCCTGGCGCGATGACGGGCAGTTTGCCCTTTGCGAACGACGAGGATCGCGGCATCGCAACTGCATGAGATGCCCGTGAACGGCGCTTCATCGAGCCCGCTGGTATCGAACACCAGGTAATGAGCTTCATCGAGCGCCGCTTGCCAACTGCGTCGCAAGTCGCCGGCGGAAATGCGATCATCGCCGGCGCTCGCGGCCACCGGCAACACCCGCAGGCGTCGGTCGGCGGCGTTTCCGAGCGCCTCTGCCCATGAGGTTTGTCCCTCGACCAGATCGATCAACTTCACGACGTTGGTGACGCCGAGCAACCGGCGCCGGCTTTCCGGTATCAGCTCGATCATCAGTACGCCTCGTTCATCGCGGTCCGCCAGACCGAGGGCCAGATTTGCCGCGAACCCCGCCGTCTTGCCCGACGTATCGGCGGCGACGATGGCCAGCACACGGTCGGCGGGCTTGAGCACCGCCGTGACTTGATCGGCCAACCATCGGTCGGCGGGCGTCGCCGGCAGCGGTTGACGTGCCTGGCTGCGGGCGGCCACTGACTTCTCCGTCACAGCGGCAAACGGAGCGACCACGATCGAATCGGCGGCGGCCGATTGCACGACCACGGGGGCGGAGACCACCGGTTCGATCGTAACCGCCGTCGCTGGCGACGACAGGCAAATGGCCGGCCCGGCCGACGCCGTGGCGCAAACGGGCAATTTGGAATCGATCTGCCGTAGCGCCTGCAATAGCAAGCTCATCGGTCGATGACCGGCCGGTGGTTGCCAGGCGACAGGTTGAGCAATGTTTGTTTGGGCCATTGAAGCTCAGCCGGTCACACGGGCCGGCGCTAGCTTACGCTGGATTTTTTACCCCCACACTAACCCGAAGCGCAAGCGAGGCGGAACAATCTACTCGCCTCGCTTGCGCTTCGGGTTGGTGTAAGTCCACCATGGTTTGGAGAGCAGGTGCGGTTGAATGAATCGAGATTAACCGCGCCGCAGCCGTGAAAACAACTGACGATATTCCTGGCGCCGCACTTGCGCACCCTCGGGACGCCGGAAGGGATGCACCTCGGGCCGCGGGTCGTCTTCGACGATCATCAGATCATCGTCGGCCTCCGCCGTTTCGGCAACGACGTCCTGGGGCAGTTCACCCTGGGGCTTGCCATTTGCCACCGCGACGTTTTCCGCCGCCGCGGGAATTGCCGTCGATTCCACGACGAATCCGGGTGAAAGATATCCGAAGTCGGCCGCTTGCAGCGTGTCGGCACTGAAACTATCGAACGACGCCGCCGCCAATAGTTCGGCGGCAACGCTCGCTGCGGCGATTGGCTCGGCTTCGTGCAATTCGTCAGCCTCGAGAGCATCGACAATCGATAACCTCGGCGAGCCGGCCGCCTGCAGATACGGCTCGAGCATGGCCGAGAGTTGCCGCCCCTCGTAGCTGGCCACTTGCGCATGCCGATCGAGCGCCGCCAGGTCGAGCGAGGCATAGCGATCGATCAACACTTCCTCTTCTTCGAAATGGTCGCCAAACGGATCGGGCATCCGATAGGCTTCGACCGGCTCGGCCGCACGGGCCGCGACCGGCACAAAATCCTGATCGATCTCGCGGATGTGCTCGTCAATCTGGTGCAAGAGCAACGTGGCGTCGGG